>NZ_JBEZLR010000095.1:32881-39648 GCF_040652275.1 Streptomyces sp. NPDC048275 | reverse complement strand
GGTGAGCGGGGTCTGGTGCGTGCGGCTGCAAGGCGGAGGAGGGCGTCGATGCGGAGCATCGGCAACCGACGACAACGCCGCAGACGCGCGTGCCAGACCCCGCTCACCGGCGTGATCCAAACGACAGGCCCTAGGTCTGGGGCGGGCGGCCGCAGGTGTGGAGGAACTCGCGCAGGATGCGCTCCCCCGCCGCGACGCCCCGCTCGGGCAGCGCGGTGATCGTCGGTGCCGTCCAGTCGGTGTCCGCGAGTTCGCCGTGGCCGGGACGCCAGCCGCGGTCGGCGGCGAGCAGGAGGTCGGCGTCGAGGAGGGAGTCACCGGCGGCGAGGGTCAGGGTCGCCCCGGTGCGGCGGGCGACCTCCCGCATGGCCGCGCTCTTGGTGAGCGGCTTCGGCACGGCGTAGATCTTGCGACCCTGGAGGGACACGGTCCAGCCGCGGTTCTCGGCCCAGACCGCGAGTTCCTTCACCCACTCCTCGGAGAGCAGTTCGCGCTCGACGACGAGATACACGAACAGGTCCTCGGCAACCCGGTGCTTACGCACCCAGGCCGGGTCGGCGGTGGCCTCCAGATACTCCCGTACCTCCTCCAGCGGCGCGCACTCCGTGGCCAGCCGCGCCGTCACGCGCGCGTGCCACTCGGGGTCGGAGACCCCGTCGACGAGCAGGTGCCCGCCGTTGGCGCAGATCGCGTACTTCGGGGCGGGCCCCGGCAGGTTGATGCGCTGGTACTGCTTGCGGGTACGGGTCGTGGTGGGCACGAAGTCAGCCACGTCACCGAGCTCACAGAGCAGCGCGGCGGCCGTCTCGGTCAGGTACGACAGCGGCCGGCTCTCGTGCACCTCGACGCAGAGCAGCCGGGGCGCCCGCGCGTCCGGCATGGTCAGGGCGAGGGCGGCGGCGGAGTAGATCAGCGTACGGTCGAGGTCGCTGGCGACGAGCGTCCTGGGCGTGGACATCAGACCGTCACCGCCTTGCCGTCGGCACCGGTCGCACCACGCGTGTACTTCGGGTGGATCAACCCCACGCAGGTGTAAGGGAGTTCGGCGACCTCCTCGACGGGCACCCCGCGCTGCTCGGCGAGCAGACGTACGTGGTCGAGGTCGGCGCCCGCTCCGGCGCGGGCCAGGATCTTCCAGGGCACGCGGCGCAGCAGCACCCGGGTGGTCTCGCCGACGCCCGGCTTGACGAGGTTCACGTCGTGGATCTCGTACTCCTCGCTGATCCGCTCGACCGCCGCCCAGCCCTCCCAGGTGGGGGTGCGGTCGGCGGCGAGGAGTTCCTTGGCCTGGGCGCAGGCCGCGTCGGCGACGTCGGCGAAGTGGGCGGCCACGGTGTCCAGGAAGTCGACGGAGACATCGGATCCCGCGAGTTCACGGTAGAACTTCGCGCCGTGGAAGTCGTGCTCGCCCACCAGGTCGGAACGCAGCACCGTACGCGAGATCAGCCCCGAGACCGTCGAGTTGAGGCAGGCGGAGGGGATGAGGAAGTCCTCACGGGTGCCGTACGTCCGCACGCACGAGCCCGGGTCGGCGAGGACCGCGATCTCCGGGTCGAAACCGGTGACACCCTCGAGGGTCTCGAACTCCTCGACGGCCTGGACGAGTTCCCGGGTGATCGCGCCCTTGCCGGTCCAGCCGTCGACGAACACGACATCGGCCGGGTCGTGGTGGGCGGCGAGCCAGCGCAGCGCGTTGGCGTCGATGCCGCGGCCACGCACGATGGAGACGGCGTAGTGCGGCAGGTCGAGACCGTGCCGGTGCTGGGCCCAGCGGCGCATCAGGACGCCGACGGGGGTGCCCGCACGGGCCAGCGACACGAGTACGGGCCGTGGGGAGCGCTCGGCGAGCACCAGCTCGGTGACGGCGCCGACGGCTTGGGCGATACGGGCCGCCGAGGTGCCCAGGGCCGCGTGGAACAGCTCCTGGTACTGGGCGCTCGGCTGGTACTCCATCGGCAGCGATTCCGCGTAGTGCGCGCCACCGCTCTGGATCGCCTCCTCGCGCTCCTCGGTCGGCGCCTCCAGGGTCACGTCCGAGAGGTCCTGGAGCAGCCAGCCGACCTCGTCCGGCGGGTACGAGGAGAAGGCTGGGCCACGGAGGGGCTCAGGCAGCATGGAGGGCCTTTCGGTGGACGGCCGCGCGGGGACGTACGACGGGACGACGGCGAGCAGGACGCTCGGGCTGTGGGCCGCGAGCTGGGCCAGCAGGCCGTCGGGGGCGTGCAGCGCGGGGGTGTCGGCGGTGGAGTCGACGACGGCGACCACGGCGTCGAAGCCGGCGCCCGCGACGTTGTAGGCGTAGCGCTCGCCGGGGCCGTCGTCCGGGTCGTCGTGGGCCGGGAAGACGAGGCGGGTGCGGATCGCGTAGCCGGGGTCGTCGAGGGCGAGGACGGGCGAGCGGGTGGTCGTGGAGTACCGCACGTCGGCGGCCACGACCTGCTCCAGCTCCCGTGCCAGCCGCAGCGGGGCGTACATCAGCTCCTCGAAGCCGAGCACCAGCACCCGCCGGGCGCTGTCCGGCAACGCGTCGGCGATCCGCGCGGCCATCGCCGGCAGGGCGCCGTCCAGGCGTATTCGATGCCCGGGCGTGAACCCGTGCCGGCCCCCGTCCGGGACACCACGCGGCCACCCCAGCTCGACACGGACCGCATCGGGACCCCGCGCCCCGGAGCCGGCCACCTGCTCCTGCCCGTTGGTGGACGCGTACCGCGCGACCAGGGCCTGACCCTTCTCCAGTACGCCCTCCGGGAGCCGCACCGTCCCCGAGGCGGCTGTGACGAGGTCGACCCGTGCGCCGATCTCCTGGGCGAAGTCCTCCAGCCGCCCCAGGTCGGCGGCCGAGCGCATGTCGACGAGTGCCACGATCACGTACCGCTCGCGCGGGTAGCGGGCGTGGAGTTCGCGGATCGTGTTCAGGACCGTGTTGCCGGTGGAGAACTCGTCGTCGACGAGGACCAGCGGGCCGGGGCCCGAGAGCAGGCCGGGGTCCTCCGGGAGGAGCAGATGCGACGTGGCGTGCGAGTGCGACTCCTCGAAGCCGCCCGCCGTGGCGACGCCCGCGACGGGGCGGCGGGTCGAGTGGAGGTAGGGGGCGAGGCCCACGCCGTCGGCGACGGAGTGGCCGAGGCCGGTGGCCGTCTCGGCGTACCCGAGGACGACGGCCGCGCGGGCGCTCTGCGTGCCGAGCAGCTCGCGCACCCGCCGGCCGAGCGCGAACCCGTACCCGTACACCACGGACGGTGACTGCGGGACATGCTTGCCCAGCACGTTCGACACCAGCAGATGCGCCCGCCGGGGGTTGCGCCGCAGCGCGAGCCCCAGCAGGTCGCTCAGCTTCTCGTCACCGACGAGTTCGACCCCGAGCCGCTCGGCGACCCAGGTTCCCGTCCACACCACGTTGCTCATCGATTCCTTGTTGATCGGATTCCTTGTTGATCGCTGGTCGGGCCTGATCGGTCGGTCGGGCCTGGTCGCTCGGTCGGGCCGGTTCAGGTAGGCGGCCCGGCGGCGAGGAGTTCCACGAAGCCGATGTCCTCGTTGGCGACACCGAAAACCTCGGCGCGCTGGAGGGTGCGCTCGGCCCAGGCGCGATGCGGCTTCACCTCGTTCATCTTGTTCGTGTACGCCGACCTCAGCACGCCGCCACCGCCGCGCTCGGGCCGCAGGATGTCCTGCGCGTCGCTGTACTCCTCATGGGTGACGACGGACAGCGCGTGCACGGCCGGAACGTGCGAGGGGTGGATGCAGGTCTTGCCGAGCAGTCCGTTGGCCCGGTCGAGGGCGATCTCGCGCAGCAGCCCGTCCAGGTCGTGTTCTATCAGCGCGTTGCGCAGGTCCTCCGCCTCCGGGGTGAAGGGGCTGCGGCGCAGCTGCGGCTTGAACATGCGCTCCTGGACCCGGAAGTACTCCCACACCGGCCCGGTCACCGTGAATCCGGTGCCGTCCGCCCGCCCCAGCATGTTCACCACGTCGGCGATCACGGAGGCGACGATCTGCACGTCGTACGCGGTCATGTCGGGCGCTCTGCGCAGCCCGTACGCCGAGCAGAAGTCGGTGACGCCGAGGCGCAGCGCGAGGACCCGGTCGCGGTACTTGTCGACCGTGCGGGAGATCCCCTCCAGGGTCTCCCGGCGGGTCTCCAGATACAGCAGGCCGGGCGACTCGAGGACCGGCATGGCGAACAGGCGCCGCCCGCTCGCGGACTCGGCCGCGCCGAGCGCCTCCATGAACGGGACGCCCCGCTCCTCGGTGAACTTCGGCAGTACGAATCCGGACAGCAGCCTCACGGTAGGGCCGAGCCGCCGCACGAGGTCCGGGATCTGCGCGGGCTCGCGGACCCGCACGAACAGCAGCGGAAGCTCGGCCCCGGACCGTCCGGCGAGGTCGGCGAACTGCCTGACCAGGTTCTCCTCGGCGCCCACGACCTCGGCGTCGTCGATCGAATCCTCCAGGCACAGCACCATGGAGACCACGCCGCGCCCGGCCTGCTTGACGACGTCGTCGGCCAGCCGCGGCCTCGTCGCCGGGCTGTACAAAGTGGCCCCGAGAGCCGCCGCGAGCACACGGGCCGGGGAATCGGCGGTGAAGACGCTCGGCTCTCGATAGAACAGCCGCCGTCGCTCTTCAGGGGCGATATGCCCGAAGTGACGCATGAAACTCCCCCGTGACGGCTAGGCGGCCCTACGTGATGTGGCCGGTAATAGTACGTATGGTTCCATGTCAGGGGTTCCCATCGGGCATGAAGTTCAGGTAACTCGGCCGTGTCGGTTGTCTTCCCTCTTGACCCGGATTCCTCACCCCCACGTTGTCGTGACCAGGACCGAGAGGGCAGGATGACCGCATGACGCACGCGATGCTGAAGGGGTCGAACGTCCCGCTGGACGTTGCAGCGGTACGCGCCGTACTGCGCTGGACACCCGGGCAGGGTGTTCCCGATGTCGATGCCTCGGCGCTGCTCCTCGGTCCCGACGGCCGTGTGCGATCCGACGAGGACTTCGTCTTCTACAACCAGCCACGCCATCCCTCGGGCAAGGTCTGGCGGCTCGGCAAGAAACGCGTCACCGAAGGCCTGACCGACACGATCCAGACAGATCTGGCCGGTGTCGAGTCCGGCGTCGGACAGATTCTGCTGGTCGCATCGGCGGAGGGCGTCGCCTTCGACCACGTACGCAGCCTGCGCATCCTGCTGTACGACGCGTCCGCCGCGGACGGCGAACCGCTGGCCTACTTCGACGTCAAGCCGGAGACCGGTGCGGAGACGGCGCTGATCTGCGGGGAGCTGTACCGGCGTGGCCAGGGCTGGAAGTTCCGGGCGCTCGGCGAGGGCTATCCGAACGGCCTGGAGGGGCTCGCCTCCGACTTCGGGATCACGGTGGACGAGTCGGATCCGGACGCCGCGCCCGTGACCGGGTCGGTACCCGGATCCGTGCCCGGGCCCACACCCGGATCCGTGCCCGACGCCTCGACCTGGGCGGCCCCCGCCGGGTCACCCGAGACCTCGGTACCGCTGCCGCCCGAGCAGCAGCCCGCCCCGGTCCCCCAGCAGCCCGGGTACGGCTATCCGCAGCCGCAGACGGCACCCGCGGCCACGACCCAGCCGGCGTATGGCTATCCCCAGCCGACCGGCCAGTCGGCCTACGGCTACCCCCAGCCCCAGCCCCAGACCGCAGCCCCCGCGCAGCCCGCCTACGGTTTCCCCCAGCCGATGAACACACTCCCGGACCCGGACTTCAAGCTGCCGCCGCAAGGGCCACAGTTCATCGGGCGGTAGGGCCTGTCCGGCGGACGCGCCCGAAAGGGGCCCCGGGCAGGCGAACCGTCAAACCCGTCAACGGTCCACCTTCGACTTGTACCCCCGCCCCCACTGAAGCCCCCAGCCGTAGAGGCGGTCGAGTTCGGCCTGGAAGCCGTACACGAACTTCACCTCGCGCCGCACGATCAGATCGCCCTTCTGGTTCTCGAGCATCACGACGGCACAGGACCGGGCCTGCGGATGGCGTTCGTCGAGGCCGATCTCGATCCGCGGGCCGTTGCTCGGGAAGAGCGTGACGATGGCCTGCGTACGGTCGAAGGCCGGGGTCTGGTCGTAGATGTAGACGAAGACCAGGAGTCGTTTGATGTTGTCGCGGTGGTCGAGGTTGACGTAGATCGTCTCACCCGACGCCGAGCCGAAGCGGTCGTCTCCGCTGAGCTTCACATACGGCGCGCCGTTGAGTTCGCCGAAGAAGCTGCCCAGGGGCTGGACCACGCCCTTGGTGCCGTCCGTGAGCTCGTACAGGACGCCGAGGTCGAGGTCGACGTTCACCATGCTCTGGGTGTGCGCCTGGACCATTTCGGGCTTGAAGGTCCTCAGGGGGTTGCGTAGCAGGCTGCCGCGCTTCTGGCCGCCGATGTCGGAGGTACGCATCCGCCAGGACAGGTTGATGCGCAGATTGCCGGTTTCCGCGCCCTGCTTGTTGAGCGAGACCGTGTGGTTCCGCTTGGTCAGTTCTATGGAGTTGGTGGCCGCGCTGCCGGAGTCGAAGTCCGCCGAGCGCCCGCGCCACAGATCGCCCCAGAAACTCATTCCCGCCCCCACGTTCCCACGTGCCCCGTCCCCTCACTATGCGACAGGGCGACCGTCAGGACTCGTCCCAGACAGCCGCCCCGCTCAGAGCGTTCCTCAACCAATCCCGTTTCACACCCCGGCGAGTGAGCCGAAGGGGCGCGCCGGTGTCGAGAGGCCGAGCGCGCGGAGGCCCGAAGGGCCGAGCACGATCGGGCTGTCG
>NZ_JBEZLR010000095.1:0-32783 GCF_040652275.1 Streptomyces sp. NPDC048275 | reverse complement strand
CGACACCGGCACAAGCGCCCCGGAGGCGAACCGAGCCCTTAAAAAAGGGTGCGTGAGCCGAAGGGGCGCGCCGGTGTCGAGAAGCCGAGCGCACGGAGGCCCGAAGGGCCGAGCACGATCGGGCTGTCGACACCGGCACAAGCGCCCCGGAGGCGAACCGAGCCCTTAAAAAAGGGTGCGTGAGCCGAAGGGGCGCGCCGGTGTCGAGAAGCCGAGCGCACGGACGCCCGAAGGGCCGAGCACGATCGGGCTGTCGACACCGGCACAAGCGCCCCGGAGGCGAACCGAGCCCTTAAAAAGGGGGTGCGCGTCAGACCCCGGAGGAGATCTCAGCCTTGTCGTCCGAGGTCTTTCCCTCAGCCGCAGCCAGCGCCCTGTTGCGGCGCACGGACGAGACGAAGGACCAGCCGATCAGGATGACGCCGACGAGGCCGGTGATGACCTCGTGGATCTGGTACTGGATGGTGACCAGGAGGATCACGGCGAGGGCGCCGATCGCGTAGTGCGCGCCGTGCTCCAGGTAGACGTAGTCGTCGAGGGTGCCCTGGCGGACCAGGTAGACCGTGAGCGAACGGACGTACATGGCGCCGATGCCGAGGCCGAGGGCCATCAGCACGATGTCGTTGGTGATGGCGAAGGCGCCGATGACACCGTCGAAGGAGAACGACGCGTCCAGGACCTCGAGGTAGAGGAACATGAAAAACGCGGCCTGGCCGGCGAGGACGATGGCCGGCTTCTTCTTTCCGGTCCGCTCGGCCTCCTCCTCCGCCTCGTGCTCCCGCTCCTCCTCTTCCTCGAGTTTGTCCTCGAAGTAGCCGGAGAGTCCGCCGACGACCATGTACGTGATCAGGCCCGCGATGCCGGAGAGCAGGACCGTCGACGCCTTGTCGACGTGCATGCCGCCGTGCTGGTGGGCGTGGGTCGCGAACGTCATGGCGGAGATCATCAGCACGATCAGCGCGATGCAGACAGACAGCATGTCGATCTTGCCGAGCTTGGCCAGCGGCCGCTCCAGCCAGCCGAGCCACTTGATGTCGCGGTCCTCGAAGACGAAGTCGAGGAAGATCATCAGCAGGAACATGCCACCGAAGGCGGCGATCGCCGGGTGGGCGTCGGTGACCAGCTGCTCGTAGCGGTCCTTGTTGTTCAGCGCGAGGTCGACGGCCTCGATCGGACCCAGCTGCGCGCTGACGGCGACGATGACGACGGGGAAGACCAGCCGCATGCCGAATACGGCGATCAGCACACCGATGGTGAGGAAGATCTTCTGCCAGAAGGCACTCATCTTCTTCAGGATTCCGGCGTTGACCACCGCGTTGTCGAAGGACAGCGAGATCTCCAGGATGGAGAGGATCGCCACGATGCCGAAGCCGGTCCACCCCCCGTAGAAGACCGCTGCGACGAGGCCGAGCGCGGTGACCGCAAACGACCAGCCGAAGGTTTTCAGAAGCACTGGCTACCCAATCATCGTGTGTGTACGGGTCTCCCCCGCGCCGCACTCGGCTTTACCTACTGTTGACCACGAAGTCTAAAGGGCCGCCCCTTCGGCTGACGTGGGCGGGCCCTAGGCCGACAGGGCCTAGGAGACGTTGACCCCGAAGTCAAGGGCGATGCCGCGCAAGCCGGACGCGTACCCCTGACCCACCGCGCGGAACTTCCACTCGCTGTTGTAGCGGTAGACCTCACCGAAGATCATCGCGGTCTCCGTGGAGGCGTCCTCGGAGAGGTCGTAGCGGGCGAGCTCCTGGCCGTCGGCCTGGTTGACCACGCGGATGAACGCATTGCTGACCTGGCCGAAGGTCTGGCCGCGGTTGTCGGCGTCGTGGATGGAGACCGGGAAGACGATCTTGTCGACGTGAGCCGGCACCTTGGAGAGGTCGATCAGGATCGACTCGTCGTCACCGTCGCCCTCACCCGTGAGGTTGTCACCGGTGTGCTCCACCGAGCCGTCCGGGCTCTTGAGCTGGTTGTAGAAGATGAACCACTCGTCGCCGAGCACCCGGCCGGACTGGCAC
The DNA here is from genome assembly GCF_040652275.1 of Streptomyces sp. NPDC048275. NCBI lineage: Bacteria > Bacillati > Actinomycetota > Actinomycetes > Kitasatosporales > Streptomycetaceae > Streptomyces > Streptomyces sp. NPDC048275. The sequence continues at coordinate 30,768 of NZ_JBEZLR010000095.1, read as the reverse complement.
AGCAGGGCGCTGGCGTCCAGGTCGAAGTCGGCTCCGGTGGTCGAGCGCGCGTCCCAGCCGAGCCCGATCAACACCTGCGTGAGGTTGGGTGCGGCCTTGGAGAGGGAGACATTGCCTCCCTTGGCGAGCGTGACGCCCATGATCTGTTCCTCCCCGGTGAAGCGTTCATGCGGTTTTGCAGGCGATATCCCCGCCGGGCCCCTGGCCAACCCGTTTTCCGGCCGGGGGGTCCGGGGCTGTCCCCCCGGGACAACACAGCGGGTTGTTCAGCGGGCCTCGGCGCCGCGCCCGAGGGTGCGGCGCCGGACCGATGAGCCGAAGGCCGTACGGCTCGGAGTGGCTCAGACGTTCACGCCGAAGTCCTGCGCGATGCCGCGCAGGCCCGAGGCGTAGCCCTGGCCGATGGCGCGGAACTTCCACTCCGCGCCGTTGCGGTACAGCTCGCCGAAGACCATCGCGGTCTCCGTCGAGGCGTCCTCGGAGAGGTCGTAACGCGCGATCTCCGCCTCGCCGGCCTGGTTCACGACGCGGATGAACGCGTTGCGGACCTGGCCGAACGACTGCTGGCGGTTCTCGGCGTCGTAGATCGAGACCGGGAACACGATCCGCTGGACCTCGGCCGGGACGGCGGCGAGGTTGACCTTGACCTGCTCGTCGTCGCCCTCGCCCTCACCGGTGATGTTGTCCCCGGTGTGCTCGACCGAGCCGTCCGGACTCTTCAGGTTGTTGAAGAACACGAAGTTCTGGTCGGAACTGACCTTGCCGTCCGCGTTCGTCAGGATGGCGCTGGCGTCGAGGTCGAAGTCGACGCCGGTGGTGGTGCGGGCGTCCCATCCCAGACCGACGATGACCGCGGTCAGTCCCGGGGCCTCCTTCGTCAGAGATACGTTGCCGCCCTTGCTGAGACTGACTCCCACGAGTCCTCCCAATGGTGTCCAGGGGCGGGGAGCCCCGTAATGCGTTGGTATCGGATCAACGTGTCGATCCTAGTGACGGGTTCCCACACCACGCAGGGCCTGGAACCGAACAATCACAGGGTGTCGAGCGCCTTTACGTACTCATTCAGGTCACGCGCGTCCGGCAGACCGTTGACGACGGTCCAGCGGACGACGCCCGCCTTGTCGATGATGAAGGTGCCGCGCACGGCACAACCCTTGTCCTCGTCGAAGACGCCGTACGCGCGCGAAGTGTTGCCGTGCGGCCAGAAGTCGGAGAGCAGCGGGTACTCCAGGCCCTCCTGCTCGCCGAAGACGCGCAGGGTGTGGATGGAGTCGTTGGAGACGGCCAGCAGCTGGACCTCGTCGTTGACGAACTTCGGCAGTTCGTCGCGCAGGGCGCACAGCTCCCCGGTGCACACGCCGGTGAAGGCGAACGGGTAGAAGAGCAGCACCACGTTCTTCTTGCCACGGAAGTCGGACAGCTTCACGGTCGCCCCGTGGTTGTCCTTGAGCTCGAAGTCCGGGGCCTCGGTGCCGACCTCGATCGCCATAGTCACACGTTTCCCTTCGAAGGGGCTGTTCGGGTGACGCCCAGCCTACGCAGCGTCCGCCGCGCGCCCCGGCGCGACCCGGCCGGTCCCGGCGCGGCTCATGGACCGGCCCATGGCCTCGGGCACGAGCCGGCCCATGGGTCGGCCCCTGGGTCAGCCCATGGGTGAGGCCCCCGCCGACCGTTCGTCGGTGGGGGCCTCACATGATGTGCTGCGGCAGACGGAGCGGGAGCTCAGCGCTTCGACTTGGGCGTGGCCAGGCGGGTGCCCGACCACTCCTTGCCCACGGAGATGCTCTTCGTCTGGGAGAGACCGGCGGTCTGTGCGGCATCACTGATGTCGCTGGGCTCGACGTAACCGTCCCGGCCGGTCTTCGGGGTCAGCAGCCAGATCATGCCGCCGTCCTCAAGGAGACCAATGGCGTCCACCAGAGAATCCGTGAGGTCGCCGTCCTCGTCGCGGAACCACAGCAGCACGACGTCAGCGACGTCGTCGTAGTCCTCATCGACCAGATCCTGGCCGATCAACGATTCGATACCTTCACGGAGCTCGTGGTCAACGTCGTCGTCGAAGCCGATCTCCTGGACCACCTGTCCGGGCTCGAACCCCAGCCTGGCGGCCGGGTTGGTCCGCTCCTCCGCGTGGTCCGCGGTCGCGCTCACGGCTTGCCTCCTGATTGTTTTGCGGTAGATGTCAGCCACGCGCGTGCGCGTGGCGTTGGCCGTAGTCCACACGGGCGGGACGGATCGCGCAAGTACCCGGCCGTCAAGACCGCCGAAACGGTGACGATCCTGGCGGTGTCGACGCAACTCCAGCCATGGAATCACGGTTCTGGGTGACGCAGGCCACACCGATATGTTCGGTTTGCGAATTTGGGTACCCCTGAAGCCTACGAGACCCGAACGACTTTGCGGAACGCGTCATGGACTGCAGCGTATCGTTACGTTTTGGTCTGGCCCGTCCCAACGGTCTGCAGGAATGTCTCGGTTACCTCTCGGTAGAGATGACGATTCCGCTCCCGAGGTACACGATGGGGAACGGCGCAGACAAGGAAAAGTGGCCCTCTGACAGTGAAGGAACAGCGTGGCTTCCGGATCCGATCGCAACCCGATCATCATTGGCGGCCTTCCCAGTCAGGTCCCGGACTTCGACCCTGAAGAAACGCAGGAGTGGCTCGACTCCCTCGACGCCGCCGTCGACGAGCGCGGCCGCGAGCGTGCCCGGTATCTGATGCTGCGGCTGATCGAGAGGGCCCGCGAGAAGCGCGTGGCCGTGCCCGAGATGCGCAGCACGGACTACGTCAACACCATCCCCACCAAGGCCGAGCCCTTCTTCCCCGGCAACGAGGAGATCGAGCGCAAGGTCCTGAACGCCACCCGCTGGAACGCGGCCGTGATGGTGTCCAGGGCCCAGCGGCCGGGCATCGGCGTCGGCGGCCACATCGCCACGTTCGCCTCCTCCGCCTCGCTCTACGACGTGGGCTTCAACCACTTCTTCCGTGGCAAGGACCGGGGCGACGGCGGCGACCAGATCTTCTTCCAGGGGCACGCGTCGCCGGGCATCTACGCCCGCGCGTTCCTGCTCGACCGGCTGAGCGAGCAGCGGCTCGACGCCTTCCGGCAGGAGAAGTCGAAGGCGCCGTACGGGCTGTCCTCGTACCCGCACCCGCGGCTGATGCCGGACTTCTGGGAGTTCCCGACCGTCTCCATGGGCCTCGGCCCGCTCAGCGCGATCTTCCAGGCGCGGATGAACCGCTACATGGAGGCGCGCGGCATCGCGGACACCTCCGCGTCACACGTGTGGGCGTTCCTCGGCGACGGCGAGATGGACGAGCCGGAGTCGCTCGGGCAGTTGTCCATCGCCGCTCGGGAGGGCCTGGACAACCTGACCTTCGTCGTCAACTGCAATCTGCAGCGCCTCGACGGGCCGGTGCGCGGCAACGGCAAGATCATCCAGGAGCTGGAGTCGCAGTTCCGCGGCGCCGGATGGAACGTCATCAAGCTGGTCTGGGACCGCAGTTGGGACCCGCTGCTGGCGCAGGACCGGGACGGCATCCTCGTCAACAAGCTGAACATCACGCCCGACGGCCAGTTCCAGACGTACGCCACCGAGACCGGCGCGTACATCCGCCAGCACTTCTTCGGTGACGACCACCGGCTGCGCGCGATGGTCGAGAACATGACCGATGACCAGATCCTGCACCTGGGCCGCGGCGGACACGACCACAAGAAGATCTACGCGGCGTTCTCGGCGGCCAAGGAGCACCAGGGCCAGCCGACGGTGATCCTGGCGCAGACGGTCAAGGGCTGGACGCTGGGCCCGAACTTCGAGGGCCGCAACGCCACGCACCAGATGAAGAAGCTGACGGTCGCCGACCTCAAGCACTTCCGCGACCGGCTGCACCTGCCGATCTCCGACAAGCAGCTGGAGGACGGCCCGCCGCCGTACTACCACCCGGGTCGGAACTCGGAGGAGATCCAGTACATGCACGACCGCCGCAAGGGGCTCGGCGGGTACGTCCCGACGCGCGTCGTGCGGTCGCAGCCGCTGGCCCTTCCGGACGACAAGACATACGCGGCGGTGCGGAAGGGCTCGGGCCAGCAGTCGATCGCCACCACCATGGCGTTCGTACGGCTCCTCAAGGACCTCATGCGGGACAAGGAGATCGGCAAGCGCTTCGTGCTGATCGCGCCCGACGAGTACCGCACCTTCGGTATGGACTCGTTCTTCCCGAGCGCGAAGATCTACAACCCGCTCGGCCAGCAGTACGAGTCCGTGGACCGCGATCTGCTGCTCGCGTACAAGGAGTCGCCGACCGGCCAGATGCTGCACGACGGCATCTCGGAGGCGGGCTGCACGGCGTCACTGATCGCGGCGGGTTCGGCGTACGCCACGCACGGCGAGCCGCTGATCCCGGTCTACGTCTTCTACTCGATGTTCGGTTTCCAGCGCACCGGCGACCAGTTCTGGCAGATGGCCGACCAGTTGGCGCGCGGATTCGTACTCGGCGCGACCGCCGGTCGTACGACACTGACCGGTGAGGGTCTGCAGCACGCGGACGGCCACTCGCAGCTGCTCGCCTCGACGAACCCGGGCTGTGTCGCCTACGACCCGGCGTACGGCTTCGAGATCGCGCACATCGTGAAGGACGGCCTGCGCCGGATGTACGGTCCGGACAGCGAGGACGTCTTCTACTACCTGACCGTCTACAACGAGCCGATCCAGCATCCGGCTGAACCGGAGAACGTTGACGTGGACGGCATCCTCAAGGGCATCTACCGCCTGAAGTCCAGTGATCAGGGCGCCATTCCCGCGCAGATCATGGCGTCCGGTGTCGCCGTCCCGTGGGCGATCGAGGCGCAGCGGATCCTCGCCGAGGAGTGGAACGTGCGCGCCGACGTCTGGTCGGCGACCTCCTGGAACGAGCTGCGGCGCGAGGCCGTCGAGGTGGAGCAGCACAATCTGCTGCGCCCCGAGGAGGAGCAGCGCGTTCCGTACATCACGCAGAAACTGTCCGCCGCGCAGGGGCCGTTCGTGGCCGTGTCCGACTGGATGCGATCGGTTCCGGACCAGATCTCGCGGTGGGTGCCGGGGACGTACCAGTCCCTCGGCGCGGACGGCTTCGGTTTCGCGGACACCCGTGGGGCGGCCCGGCGGTTCTTCCACATCGACGCGCAGTCGATCGTGGTCGCGGTGCTGACCGAGCTGGCGCGCGAGGGCAAGATCGACCGCTCGGCGCTGAAGCAGGCGATCGACCGCTACCAGTTGCTCGACGTGACGTCGGCCGACCCGGGGGCCGCGGGCGGCGACGCGTAGGACATACGGCGAACGGAAGGGCGGCGGGGCCTGTGGCTCCGCCGCCCTTCCTGGTGCCGAGCCGTATTACTCGTGGGACTCATGGGACTCGTGGGCGTGACCCGTGGGCGAACCGGAGCGGTTCGTCGGGGTGCTCGCCCGCGGTGTCACCGGACCGGTCAGGATTCGAGAAGCGCCGGGCTCCGCGCCGCCCTAGGGTCTGTCTGGAGTTGTGATCTGGATCAGGGAGCGGGGCGTGGTGCGTGCGATCGCAAGGCGCCGGAAGGCCCTCGTAGCGGAGCTACTAGGGCATTTCGGCAACGCGGCGAGCGTGCGTGCCACGCCCCGCGAGCCCAGATCACAACTCCAGACAGGCCCTAGCGTGGCTGCCATGGACATCACCCTGCACGCGAGCTTCCTCCCGCACAACGACCCGGGCGCCTCCCTGGCCTTCTACCGCGACGCCCTCGGCTTCGAGGTCCGCATCCAGGAGAAGCGCTGATCCAGCCGTCCGGCGAACGGTGCGGCGCACCCGTTCCGCTGTTCCTCGACGGGGACGGGACAGCGGACCGTTGCCGCGATCGCGCCGACAAAGTAAAACCGGACGTGCTGCCCGACGCTGGTCGGATCGAGCCAGGCGGCCCCGCCCAACAGATGGAGACACGATGAGCATGGCCACGACGACGGACACACAGTCGCCCGCGCCGCACGCTGCCGACAGCCACGATCTGATCCGCGTGCACGGGGCGCGCGAGAACAACCTCAAGGACGTCAGCATCGAGATCCCGAAGCGCCGGCTGACGGTGTTCACGGGCGTGTCCGGCTCGGGCAAGAGCTCGCTGGTGTTCGACACGATCGCCGCGGAGTCGCAGCGGCTGATCAACGAGACCTACAGTGCCTTCGTGCAGGGCTTCATGCCGACACTGGCGCGGCCCGAGGTCGACGTGCTCGACGGGCTGACGACGGTGATCAGCGTCGACCAGCAACGGATGGGTGCCGACCCCCGCTCCACGGTCGGCACCGCCACCGACGCCAACGCGATGCTGCGCATCCTCTTCAGCCGGCTCGGGAAGCCGCACATCGGCCCGCCCGGCGCGTACTCCTTCAACACCGCCTCGGTCCGGGCGAGCGGTGCGATCACCGTCGAGCGCGGTGCCAAGAAAGCGGTGAAGGCGACCTTCAACCGCACCGGCGGCATGTGCACGCACTGCGAAGGCCGGGGCAAGGTCTCCGACATCGACCTCGCCCAGCTCTACGACGACTCCAAGTCGCTCGCCGACGGCGCGTTCACCATCCCCGGCTGGAAGTCGGACAGCCAGTGGACCGTGGGGCTCTACGCCCAGTCCGGCTTCCTCGACCCGAACAAGCCGATCCGCACGTTCACCAAGCAGGAGATGCAGGACTTCCTCTACGGCGAGCCGACCAAGGTGAAGGTCAACGGCGTCAACCTCACCTACGAAGGACTGATCCCCAAGATCCAGAAGTCCTTCCTGTCCAAGGACAAGGAGGCGATGCAGCCGCACATCCGGGCGTTCGTGGAGCGGGCGGTCACCTTCACCACCTGCCCCGAGTGCGACGGCACCCGGCTCAGCGAGGGGGCCCGGTCGTCGAAGATCGAGCAGATCAGCATCGCCGACGCCTGCGCGATGGAGATCAGGGACCTGGCCGAATGGGTCCGCGGACTCGACGAGCCGTCGGTGGCGCCGCTGCTCACCGCGCTGCAGGGGACCCTCGACTCGTTCGTGGAGATCGGCCTCGGCTACCTCTCGCTGGAGAGGCCGGCGGGCACGCTGTCGGGCGGCGAGGCACAGCGCGTCAAGATGATCCGCCACCTCGGCTCCTCGCTCACCGACATCACCTACGTCTTCGACGAGCCCACCATCGGCCTGCACCCCCATGACATCCAGCGGATGAACGAGCTGCTGCTCCGGCTGCGGGACAAGGGCAACACGGTGCTCGTCGTGGAGCACAAGCCGGAGACGATCGCGATCGCCGACCACGTCGTCGACCTCGGCCCCGGCGCGGGTACGGCGGGCGGCACCGTCTGCTTCGAGGGCACCCTCGAGGGGCTGCGGGCCAGTGACACCGTCACCGGCCGCCATCTCGACGACCGGGCCGCCCTCAAGACGTCGGTGCGCACGTCCACCGGCGCGCTCAAGATCCGCGGCGCGGCGGCGAACAACCTGCGACACGTCGACGTCGACATCCCGCTCGGCCTGCTGGCCGTCGTCACCGGCGTCGCCGGGTCCGGCAAGAGTTCCCTCGTACACGGGTCGATTCCCGCCGGCGAAAATGTGATCTCGATCGACCAGACCCCGATCCGCGGCTCACGGCGCAGCAACCCGGCGACGTACACCGGACTGCTCGAACCGATCCGCAAGGCCTTCGCCAAGGCCAACGGCGTCAAGCCGGCGCTGTTCAGCGCCAACTCCGAAGGCGCCTGCCCCACCTGCAACGGCGCCGGCGTCATCTACACCGACCTGGCGATGATGGCAGGCGTTGCCACCACCTGCGAGGAGTGCGAGGGGAAGCGGTTCCAGGCCTCGGTGCTCGAGTACCACCTCGGGGGGCGCGACATCAGCGAGGTGCTCTCGATGTCGGTGACCGAGGCCGAGGAGTTCTTCGGCGCCGGCGAGGCGCACACCCCGGCCGCGCACAAGATCCTCGACCGGCTCGCCGACGTCGGGCTCGGCTACCTCACCCTCGGCCAGCCGCTCACCACGCTGTCCGGCGGCGAGCGCCAACGGCTCAAGCTGGCCACCCACATGGCCGACAAGGGCGGCGACCGGTCCGTCTTCGTACTCGACGAGCCGACCACCGGCCTCCACCTCGCCGATGTCGAGCAGTTGCTCGGTCTGCTCGATCGGCTCGTCGACTCCGGCAAGTCGGTCATCGTCATCGAGCACCACCAGGCGGTCATGGCGCACGCCGACTGGATCATCGACCTCGGCCCCGGCGCCGGCCACGACGGCGGCAAAATCATCTTCGAGGGCACCCCCGCGGACCTCGTCGCCGACCGCTCCACCCTCACCGGCGAGCACCTCGCGGCCTACGTCGGCATCTGACCGAGGCCCGCGCGGAGACGGTGACTCCGTCGTGCCCGGGTGGTCGACCCGCGCGGTGACGCGGCAGCCGATGCTGCGTCACCGCGCGGAATCCGTATTACCTACGATGCGCACATGAAGGATGAATCGGCACAAGCCCGTTGGGAACAGCGCACGCAACGGCCTCTGCTGGCGCTCGCGGTGGCCTTCACCGTCGCGTACGCCGTGCCGATCGTGGACAGCGCCGCGAGCCCCGGGCTGATCCACGCGTGCACGCTGGCGGAGTGGGTGGTGTGGGCGGCGTTCGCCGCGGACTACCTCGTACGGCTCGCGCTGGCCCCGCGTCGGCGGGACTTCGCCCGTAGGCACTGGCTGGACCTGTGCGCGGTGATCCTGCCGCTCCTTCAGCCGCTGCGGCTGCTGCGGCTGGTCTCCACGCTGCTGCTGGTGGGGCGGCGGGCCCGGATGGCCTCGCAGATCCGGCTGACGACGTATGTCGGGGGCACGGTGATCGGACTGCTGATGTTCGGCTCGCTCGCGGTGCTGTCGGTGGAGCGGGATTCGCCCGACGGGAACATCAGGAATCTGGGCGACGCGGTGTGGTGGTCGTTCACGACGATGACGACGGTGGGGTACGGGGATCACGCGCCGACCACCGGTCTGGGCCGCATGATCGCGGTCGGGCTGATGCTCTCCGGGATCGCGCTGCTCGGTGTCGTCACGGCCAACATCGCCGCGTGGTTCATTGCCCGGTTCGAGAAGGACGACGTGGAGGAGCGGCGGCAGACGGCGGCGATCGAGGCGTTGGCGGAGGAGGTGCGGGCATTGCGGGCGGAGGTGGCTTCACTGTCGGGGGGTGGTCGGCATGCTGTTCCGGTGCCGGTGCCGGTGCCGGGGGAAGAGCGTTCGCGCTAGCGCGCGGGGCCGGCTTTTGGAGTTGCGGCCGGTGGGGGCTTGTCGCGCCCACGCGGCGGAGCCGCACAATGTCACAGCCCCGCGCCCCTTAAGGGGTCGTTCGTAGGCTGCGGGTTGGTGGGGGGCTTGTCGCGCAGTTCCCCGCGCCCCTGACGGTCGTTCGTCGGCTGCCGGCCGGTGGGGGCTTGTCGCGTCCACGCGTGTCATGGCCTCGCGCCCCTTGAGGCATGTCCGGGGGTATCCGCTGTCTTGCGGATACCCCCGATCCTTGCCTCCGGTCGTGGTGGCGCGCTGTCCCCCTCCGGCAGCGCGTCGCCGTCCCGGGCCTTGGCCTCCCATGTCGTGCGGAGGACTTGACCCACTGTGACGTGCGACGCGGGCCGAGCGGGAGGGATCTTTAGCGTTGTCACCCGGATAGGCGAAATCCGTCAGATATGGCCCCCGCCCGCCCCCGCGGCCTCCGCGTTCTCGCCCCGCTTGGTGAGCAACGCGACGAAGACCGCCACGACGGCGACCACCGAGGCGACGAGGCAGGCCAGGCTCATGCCGGAGATGAAGGTGTCGTGGGCGACGTCGGTGATCTGCGCGGCGATCCGGGCCGGTGTTCCCTCGGCGACCGGCGCGGCACCGACCTGGACGGCCTCGGAGGCCTGGTCGAGCTGGGCCGGGGTGAGCGGCGGCAGCTTGGCGTCGGCCCAGTTGCCCGCGAGGTCGCCGTCGACCTTGGAGGCCATCACGGCGCCCAGCACGGCCGTACCGAGGCTGCCACCGATCTGCATGGCGGCCTGCTGAAGGCCACCGGCGACACCGGAAAGCTCCATCGGCGCGTTGCCCACGATGACCTCGGTGGCGCCGACCATGACCGGCGCGAGGCCGAGACCGAGACCGGCGAACCAGAGCGACATGACGGCACTGCCGGTGCCCGTGTCCAGCGTGGACATGCCGTACATGGAGATCGCGGTGAGGGCCATGCCGCCCGCCAGCGGGATGCGCGGGCCCGTCTTGGTGATCAGGGCGCCGGCCAGCGGCGAGCCCACGATCATCATCCCGGTGAGCGGGAGCAGGTGCAGACCGGCGTCGACCGGGCTCATACCGTGCACGTTCTGCAGGTAGAAGGTGACGAAGAACAGACCGCCGAGGAACGCGATGGCCATCAGGACCATGAGGACCACGCCCGCCGACAGCGGCACGGAGCGGAACAGCGCCAGCGGGATCAGCGGTTCCTTGACCCGCTTCTCCCAGAAGGCGAAGAGCGCGAAGCCGAGCACCGAGGCGCCCAGGAAGGTCCACGTCAAGCCGTCGCCCCAGCCCCAGGTAGGAGCCTTGATGAGCGCCCAGACCAGGCAGAACATGGCGCCGGAGAGCAGCGCGATGCCCAGGACGTCGAAGGACCGCGGAGCGTTCTCCGCGCGGTGGTCGGTGAGGATCAGCACGCCCAGGACCAGCGCGAGGATGCCGACGGGGACGTTGATGAAGAAGACCGACTGCCAGCTGACGTGCTGGACCAGCAGGCCGCCGAGGATCGGGCCGCCCGCGGTGGACGCGCCGATGACCATGCCCCAGATGCCGATCGCCATGTTCAGCTTCTCGGCCGGGAAGGTGGCCCGCAGCAGGCCGAGCGCGGCCGGCATCAGCAGGGCGCCGAACAGGCCCTGCAGGACGCGGAAGGTGACCACCAGGGCGATGCTGCTGGAGAGGCCGATGGCCCCGGAGGCCACGGCGAAGCCGACGACTCCGATGAGGAAGGTCTGCCGGTGCCCGAACCGGTCGCCGAGCTTGCCCGCGGTGATCAGGGTGACCGCGAGCGCGAGGAAGTAACCGTTGGTGATCCACTGAACGTCCGCGAAGCTGGCGTTCAGGTCCTTCTGGATGGCCGGGTTGGCGATGGCCACGATGGTGCCGTCCAGGGCGACCATCATGACGCCGACGGCCACGGTGAACAGGGTGAACCACGGATGGCCGCGCATGCCCTTTGCGGGAGCTGATCCGGGCGGGCCGACCGGGGCCTTGCCGGCCGGGCCCGTCGCGTCGACGGTGGTCTGACTAGTCATGTGTTCGAGATTAGTGACAGTCGCTGACAGTTGACAAACCATTTCACTAGTCGGTAACTGTCACGTCATCCGCCAGTACGCTGAACTGGGCAGCAGGACGAGAAGGGACCCCATGAACACGGCGCGCACGACGGCTGCGGGAGCGGCACCGCAACCGGGTCTGCGCGAGCGCAAGAAGCAGCGCACCCGGGACGCCCTGCTGCGGGCCGCCCTGGAGCTGTTCGCCATCCAGGGGTACGAGCGGACGACCGTCGACGAGATCGTCGAGGCCGTCGACGTCTCGCAGCGCACCTTCTTCCGGTACTTCGCGGGCAAGGAGGACGCCGCTCTCTTCTCCCAGCGGATCGCGGAGTCGCACTACCTCGCCGCCGTCCGCGAACGCCCGCCCCACGAAGCCCCGTTGGAGGCGATGCGACGCGCCGTCCTGGAGAGCTGGGACACCATCGGCGAGGCGATCGAGGCCGTCGTCCCGATCGAACTGCACATGCAGACCTTCCGGTTGATCGAATCGACGCCCACCCTGCTCGCCGCCCATCTGCGCCGCTCCGAGGAACTGGAGGAGGAGATCGCACGAGTGATCGCGGAGCGCGAGGGTCTCGACGTGGACGCGGACCCGAGACCGCGCGTCGCGGTGGCCGTGTTCGGCGCAGTGATGCGCGTGACGGGCCGGCTGTGGGGCGCCGGCGAGGACAGCAGCGTCGCGGCGATCCGCGCGCTGACCGCCTCGTATCTCGATCATGTGGGGCCCGCACTGGCGGAGAACTGGCGTACGGAAAACCGGTATACGGAATGATCACCTCCGCGCACATAGCGTCACTATTTATCTGGAACTGAACCCGCTTTGCCCCAATTACCCCCTGAGAAACGTGATCCCCGCCACTCGTTCAACGGGAGACACCACACTTCTCCTAGGGTGTCTTCTCAGTGACCTCCTTCGATACATCCCCCCAACTCAGCGTCTGGCGCGCATTGCTCGCGCTGGCCGTGGTGTTTGTGATGCTGGCCACAGGTGGCTGGACCTCGCTCCACAGCCACCGCGGGGCAAGCCCCCTCGAAGCATCGCGCTCGTCGTGGGAACGCGGCCGCGTCGCCGGACAGCGGCTCCCGGACCTCGCCTCCGCGCCGAGTCGCCTGGGCCGCTTCTTCGCCTCGCTCAACGCCCACCAGCGCACCCGTCTCGCCCACCGCTATCCGCTCGCGGTCGGCAACATGAACGGGGCGCCGGTGCAGCTGCGCTACCTGGCGAACCGCATCGCCATCGACCACCAGCGCAAGGTCGAGAGCAAACGCATGCACGACGACCGGCTCTCCTCCGTCGGACAGCACGAGGCGGGCCGCCGTATGCACCGCTACGAGGCGCTGCTGAGCAAGGGCCGCAAGATCCTCGCCTTCGACCCCACGGGTTCGGGCCGGATCGCGGAGGTCTTCGGAAACCTCGACAAGGCCGAGCGGGTCTCCCTCGTGGTGCCCGGCGTCGACACCGACCTGCTCACCTTCCAGCGCACCAACAGGACGTACACGGCGCCCGTCGGCATGGCGCGTTCCCTGTACAAGGCCGAGCGCGCCACGAGTCCCGGCACGCGTACGGCCGTGATCGCCTGGGCCGACTACACCACGCCCAGCGGAATCGGCGTGGACGCGGCCACCGCGATGCGCGCTGAGGAGGGCGCGGTCCGGCTGAACGCGCTGCTGCGCGCACTGCCCGGCCGCGCACCCGTCGCCCTGTACTGCCACAGCTACGGCTCCGTGCTGTGCGGGGTCGCCGCTCGCTCGCTGCCCTCCCGGGTCTTGGACATAGCCGTCGCGGGCAGCCCCGGCATGCACGCCCGGAACGCGTCGTCGCTGCACACCGCGGCCCGGATCTGGGCGATGCGGGACTCCGACGACTGGATCCAGGACGTGCCGAATCTCGAACTCGGCGGGCTCGGACACGGCGCCGACCCGGTGTCGAAGGGGTTCGGGGCGCGCATCCTGTCGGCGGACGGCGCGAAGGGGCACGCAGGCTATTTCGAGCCGGGCACGGAGAGCCTGCGCAACTTCGCGCGGATCGGCGTCGGCGCGTACCCCTCGGTGCAGTGCGCCGACACGGAGGATGACGCGTGCCGGATGGGTTTGTCCGACGCCTCCGCGGCGGGACGCGCGTAGAAAACGTAAAACTGCGGTTCGCCCGGGGAGGCGACGCGGACGGGCCCGCCGCATACGATGGCCCGCATGGGTGACGTACTGGCCGGATTTCATGCCGCCTGGGAGTTCGAGTCCGACTCCGTGCTCATCCGCTTCGAACGGGGGATCCGCACGCCGAAGCTGTTCCAGACGCTCGGCGAACGCCGTATCCCCCTGGAGGCGATCGCGGCGGTCACACTGACGCCCGGGAAGCGCGGAACGGTCGTCCTGCACGCCGTGCCGAGAGCGGGCGCCGATCCGCTGATGGAGGCGGCCGACGGACAGCTGAAGGAGGGGTCCGACCCCTACCGCCTGGTGCTGCCCGCCGAGCGGGAGACCCTCGCCGAGTACTACGCGGACGAGCTGCGCGGCCTGCTCGTCGAGGACGCCGAGCCGCCCGAGCGCTACCTCGTGAGCGCACCCGCGGCGCCCCTCCACTTCAAGGCGTACGACGGGAAGGCGTCCTTCGACGGCAAGTCGGTGTCCTTCCGGTGGTTCTGGACGGGCGCGTCCTCCGCCAAGTGGAAGGCCGGCGACCAGAGCTTCCCCGTCGCCGGCCTGAGCGGGGTCGAGTGGCGCTCGCCCGAGGTCTTCGAGGGCCACCTGCGGCTGCTGCGCCGCGAGCCGGCCATCGCGCAGCCCGCCCTGGCCGACCAGGACCCGGCCGCGGTCGTCTTCGGACTCGGTTACGGGCCCGTCCACGAGTCGCTCCCGTTCGCCGCGTCGGTCCTCGCCGCCGTACGGGCCTCGGGGCCCGCGCCGGTCCCCGCGGCCGCCGGTCCCCGCCGTGACCCGGCCGACATCGCCGACCGCATCCGTCACCTCGGCGAGCTGCACCAGGCGGGGCTGGTCACGGACGAGGAGTTCACCGTGAAGAAGGCGGAACTACTGGCGGAGCTGTAGGGCCCCGAGGCCCTGCACACCGGCCTCGGGGCCGCCGGTGCCGAGGCTTGTTCTCGCGATCTCGCCGTCCGTCATCAGGGCCTCTCCGACGCCAGGGCCCGCCCGGCGTCCGCGTAGAAACCGATCTTGTGGTCGAGTACCGCCAGGGTGCCCTGGAGCTCCGCGATCCGGGCCTTGACGTCCCGGCGGGTCGCCTCCAGGAGCTCGTAGCGCGCGATGTAGGTGTCGTCGCCCTCGCGCACCAGCTCGGCGTACCGCACCATGTCGGCGACCGGCATGCCGGTGAGCCGGAGCTTGCCGACGAAGCTCAGCCAGTCCAGGTCGCGGTTGCTGTAACGGCGCTGGCCGGTGTGCGAACGGTCGATGTGCGGCATCAGCCCGATCCGCTCGTACCAGCGCAGGGTGTGCGCGGTGAGGCCGGTGAAGGCGACGACCTCGCTGATCGTGTAGTGGTCCTGACCGTCCGGGCGCCGCATCTGCTGGGGCGGCGCCGCGCAGGCGTCGGCAGGGGTCCTGGTGTCGGTCTCGGTTGCCTCGGCCGTGGTCTCCATCACCGTCATGACCTCCACGCTAAAACCTTCGAGTGCACTCCAAGCAAGCGGAATCCGTCGAAAATCCGAGGACTTGACGGGGCCGCGGTGGCTACCGTGCGGATCATGAGTCTCGTACGCCGTGCCGTGCCCGAGGACGCCGAGGAAGTACTGCGCCTGCGCCAGGTGATGATCGACTCGGTGTTCGCGGTGGACGGCTCCACCCAGTGGCACACACAGTCCCTTCCGACCGTACGCGGCAGACTCGCCGATCCCGACGGGGACTTCGCGGCCTTCGTCGTCGACCATCCGGACCGGCCGGACGCCCTCGCGGCGCTCGTCGCCGGGACGATCGAGTACCGGATCGGGCGCGCGGGCAATCCGCACGGCGCGGTCGGGCACGTCTTCAGCGTCGCAACCGACCCGGACGCGCGGCGCCGGGGGTACGCCCGCGCGTGCATGGAGACGCTCCTCGACTGGTTCCGCGAGCGGGGCGTGCCCCAGATCGACCTCAACGCGTCCGCCGAGGCCGAGCCGCTGTACGCCTCGCTCGGCTTCGTACGCAAGCCGGACCCCTCGATGCGGCTTCAGCTCTGAGCCGCTTAGGCTCGTGTGCATGTCCTTGCAGAGTCTGGCGTTGATCGAGAACTGGCCCGTTCCCACGGCCGCGGCGGCCGTCGTGCGGGCGGACGGCACGGTGCTCGGGGCCCATGGGCCGGGTGCGCACCGGTTCGCCCTCGCTTCGGTCACCAAGCTGCTCGCCGCGTACGCCGCGCTCGTCGCGTACGAGGAGGGAGCGATCGAGCTCGACGAGCCGGCCGGGCCGGCCGGTTCGACGGTCCGTCATCTGCTGGCCCACACCTCCGGGCTCGCCTTCGACGAGCACCGGGTGACGTCCGCGCCCGGGGTGCGACGGCTGTACTCCAACGCCGGGTTCGAGGTCCTCGGGGACCACATCGCCAAGGCGACGGACATCCCGTTCGGGGAGTACGCGCGGCAGGCGGTGCTGGAGCCGCTCGGCATGACGGGGACGTCCCTGGACGGCTCGCCCGCGAAGGACGGTGTCTCCACGGTGGACGACCTTGTCCGGTTCGCGGCGGAGGTGCAGGCGCCGCGGCTCCTCGACCCGCGGACGGTCGCCGCGGCGATGACGGTCCAGTACCCCGGTACGAAGGGCGTCGTGCCGGGGTTCGGCCACCAGAACCCCAACGACTGGGGGCTCGGCTTCGAGATCCGTGGCTCCAAGTCCCCTCACTGGACCGGGGGTTCGTCCTCGCCGGGGACCTTCGGGCACTTCGGGCAGTCCGGTACGTTCCTGTGGGTCGACCCGGTGGTGGGGGTGGCGTGCGTGGCGCTGGCCGATCGGGCGTTCGGGCCCTGGGCGGTCGAGGCGTGGCCCCCGTTCACGGATGCGGTGCTGGCGGAGATACGAGGCTGAGCTCGGGCCGGTTTTTCGCCCCCGCCGCCCCTACCCGTCCCATCCGTACCTGGGGGCTGCCGCCCCCAGACCCCCGCTTCAGCCTGAACGGCCTCGTCCTCAAACGCCGGACAGGCTGAGATACCTCAGGGGCGCGGGGCTGTGACATTGTGCGGCTCCGCCGCGTGGGCGCGCCCAGCCCCCACCGCCCCGCAGCAAAGCAACAACCTGCCGGGGGTCCGGGGGCGGAGCCCCCGGGGATGATGGGGGTCCCCCCTGCTCGAGCGAAGTCGAGAGCTTGGGGGAGGGTAGGGGCGGCGGGGGCGAGAAACCCGGTGGGCTGGGTCAGCTCGGGGCCAGTTCCCACAGGAGGAGCTCCGCGGGGGCGCCCGCCAGGGCCTCCAGATCCTTGGCGTCCGTGATGCGCGCCGCATCCCCCGGCCCCAACTCCTCACCATCCAGCAGAACTTCCCCCCGCACGACATGGACGTACACGAACGCCGCATCCGGAACCGCCGTCCGCTCCCCCGCCGCCAGGCGACGTACGTGGAGCATCGCCCCCGCCTCCGGGACGGCGTACGGCGTGGAGTCCGCGATGCCGTGGACGACCTCGTAGGACGGGTCCCCGCCGGGCGACAACGGGGCCAGCCACATCTGCACGAAGGCGAGCGGCTCCGAACCGTCGTTGCGTTCGACGTGCCGGACCCCTGCCGCCGCACTGAGGTGCTGGACGTCTCCGGGGCGAACCAGCGACTCGTGCCCGGTCGAGTCGCGGTGGGTCAGCTCGCCCTCGACCACCCACGTGACGATCTCGGTGTGGCTGTGCGGATGCTCGTCGAAGCCGGCGCCAGGTGCGAGCCACTCCTCGTTGCAGGCGATCACCGCACCGAAGCGGAGGTTGTCCGGGTCGTAGTGCGGGCCGAAGGAAAAAGCGTGGAGCGAGGAGATCCCGGCCGCCGGGTCCCCTCCGCGGTAGCGCTCGTCGGCGCGGCGGACGTCCATCACATCCACCACCGTAGCCCGCCGCTCACGGATGCTGATGTCGTGCTTGAAGGCGTGGCGGCGGGCGGCGACGGGGGCGCGCAGCAGGATGTCGGCGACCTTGGACGCGTCGCGGGAGACGACTCGGGGCCGGCGGGCGTTCTTGCAGCTCCTGGCGTGAGGGGGCCACGCGGAGGCGCGAGAGCGGGGGCCGCGTGCGGGACATGGGCCGGAAGGAGCTGACGGGTGGGATGGGGCTGTGCCGGAAGTTTGTGCCAGGGTGAGGTCCTGCACCGGGGAGGTGGAACAGGACCGTCACCCCGGCCGGGGGGTGCCTGGCTGGAGTGCTTTCCCCTGGGGGATCTCGGGGTCAGAGTGGCGTCGGGTGCGCGTGTTGAACACCCATACCTCCAGGCGGACGCCTCAGGCGCGGGCATGATCGAGGGGTCGTCCCGGCCGGGGACAGCCGCGGGCCAGGGCGGCTCGGCATGATCAAGGCAGGTTCGTCAAGCTCCGCCGACGTCGTACGGCACCTTGGCGATACGCGCGGGTCAGCGCCGGTACGGAACCTCTGGCACGCAACAGGTACCCGTCGTGCGGGCGGGCGGCGCGAGGTGACGGACGGCCGTGGCCGGTCGCGTCCGACGGCGGAGACCGGCCGGTCCCGGTGGTGCCGGTCCGGTGCCGCGGTCGCCCGGGGCACCGGACCGTCCGTCACCTCAGGCCGTAGGCCCGGGTGATGGTCTGGGTGATCGAGCCTCCCGTCTCGTCCTTGGCGGTGGTGCGCAGCGACACGAAGGACGCCGAGCGGGGCGCGTCCAGGTCGGCCTTCCAGACGCCACCGCGGTGCACGGTCTTCTGCCGGTGCCAGGTGGCTCCGTCGTCGTAGGAGACCTCGAGCCGCACGGAGGACACGTCGGTCCGCGGGGCGCCGACCACCGACGGGGTGAGCGTGAGGTCCGCGTTGCGGCGGGCCCTGCCCTCGTCGTCGAGATCGACTCGGTAGTCGAGCTGCACCAGCGGAACGGCCTTGCCGTCGGCCGCCTCGGAGACGAAGCTCCACTCGGTGCGCGTGGAGGTGGAGTAGCGGCTGAACGAGGGGTTGTCGTTGGTGGCTTCGGTCACGAGCCGATACGGCAACGGCTCCGGGGACAGGTCCCAGGCGTATCCGTAGTCGTACGTCGACTCGCCGACCAGCGTGTCGCCCTGGTAGAGCGACGTCCGCTGGGACAGGCCCTGGCCGTAGGTTCCGTCGCCGGAGTGCGCCGTTCCGTTGCTTCCCCAGGCACGTGTCTTGAATTCGATGTAGCTACCTTGGCGTACCGGGAGATCCTTGCCGAGCAGGCGGGGACGCGTGATCGGCGTGAGCCACTTCTCCTCATGGGTTCCGGGGGAGCGATACGAGACCGGTTCGGATGTCTCGGTCACCACGCCCGTGACAGACACGTTCTGCTGCCATGCGAAGTCGCCGTCCGTGGATACCCAGTCCGTCCGCTCTCCGCGCGCCACGGGCTCGGGCGGGAAGCGCCGGACATAGCCCAAGGCGTAGGGCGGAGCGTCCGACCGGGTCTCCATGGCTTGGGTCTGCTCACCCTCACCCCGCCCGAGGGTGACGTTCACCTGTGCCAGGTTCCGCAAGTCGGCCCGGTAGGTGAGGTCCTGGGGAATGCCGCCGGTGTGGTGGCTGACGAGGTCGTACAGGTACGACGGGACGGGGTGTGCCGTCGTCCGCAGGCGCACCTTGCCGGCGGGCGATGCGGAGAGTTCGGCGATCAGCGCCTCACCCTCGTCCCGGTTCACCGACGCGACCGCCACCGGCCCGGGGGATCCGTCGGGGTTGCCGTACCAGTTGTTGCTTCGCGCCGATTGCTCGTTGACCACGAGGAGCAGCTTCACGCCGGCGGCGTGGGCGGCCTGGGCGCGCTGAGACGGGGAGACTGCGGCGCTCCAGCGCACCACGGCGGCTTTGCCCTTGGCGGACAGGTGGGCGTATTCCGCCGCCGTACCCGTGCCCGCGAAGACGGCGTCCAGCTTCGCCGTCCCATCGGGAAGGGGCTTGGCGCCGTCCTGAACGATGACGTCCAGGTCGGCACCGTCATGGGAGCCCGTGAGCGGGGTCTGCGGGGCCCGCCACCTGGTGGTGAAGTCGAAGCCGCCGACCTTCACCTTCTCCGGCGACGGCTGCACCCAAAGGCTGTCGTAGTAGGAGGTGTTGAATTCGATGCTGTCGATCCAGTCGTTCAGGTTCCCTTCGGGGCGTGCGGTGTCGAACGAGCGCCAGTACTCGACCCTGGTGTTCGTCGGCATACTCGGCTTGGGTGTCAGAGCCCGCATCTGGCGTGCCTGGGTCGCGTCGAACATGACCGTCCGGTCATCCGTCAGCTCGATTTCCGGGTCACCCAGCACTGCCAGTCCCTGGGAGTGCGGTCCATGCGCCCCACGGACAGCCCTGTACATCATCGCGGAGTAGGTGTCGCCGGGCAGGCGCAGGGTCAGCCGCCCGGATTCGGACACCGGGAGCAACCGGACCTCGTGATCCTTCGTGCCCCTGAGCATGACCCAGCCGCTGAGGGGCACGCCGTCACGGTCCTTCGCCACGAAGGTCATGTCGTAGCGTTCGGGTTCGGTCCGGGTGTGCAGGACGGTGTGCGCCGCCACCGCGCCGGCGGCGTCCCGTGCGACGACCTGTCCTGTGTAGCCGCCGACGGCCAAGCCGCGGGTGTCGACGACGAGGCTCACCGACGAGCTGCCGCGCGCCGGTACGGTGACCTGGTCGGCGCCCAGGGTGAACACGGTGTCGGGACTCTGCCCCCGGTCCAGCGTGAGCCGCAGGGTCACCGGGCTGTCGCCGTGGTTGGTGTAGGTGATACGGCGTTCGACGGGCTGCGGGTCACGCGAGAACTTGGTCAGACCGGTGTCGACCGCGCCGGTGGCGACGATCTGGGTGCCGAAGGCCGCGGAGGCGTCGACTCGTCCGGTGCCGCCGCGGTAGGCGGGGGTGTCCGGCATCGTCTTGCTGGTGCTCATCAGAGCGTCCTTGAGCTGCTGCCCCGTCCAGTCGGGGTGCTTCTCCGCGAGCAGCGCGGCGGCGCCGGCGACGTGCGGGGTGGCCATGGACGTCCCGGAGTAGCTCACATAGTGGCCCTCGCCCTGCGAGTACTGCGAGCGGGCCGCCAGCACACGCACCCCGGGTGCGGTCACATCCGGCTTGAGGCCCTCGTCGCCCTCCCGCGGGCCGCTGCTGGAGAAGCCGGCGATCTGGTCGGCGGAGTCCACCGCGCCCACGGTCAGCGCGGCGGCTGCCGTTCCGGGTGCGTTCACGGTGTACGGGCCGGGCCCGGAGTTGCCCGCGGCGATGACGAAGAGCGCACCCGTTTCCTCGCTGAGGGCGTTGACGCTCCGGCTCGTGAGATCGTCCTGGGTGTGCGCGAACTGACTGCCCAGGCTCATGCTGATGATCCTGGCGTGCTCGGTCCTGGAGGCCCACTCCATAGCGGCGATGATCCCGGACGTGGCACCGGCTCCATTGCTGCCGAGGACCTTGCCGATGACCAGGTCCGCCCCCGGTGCGACGCCCTTCTCCTTGCCGTCCGAGGCCGCGCCGGTGCCGGCGATGGTCGAGGCGACGTGCGTGCCGTGCCCGTTTACGTCGTCGATGTCCTCGTTGGCTATGAAGCTCCGGCTGCTGACGACGCGCTTCTCCAGATCCGGGTGGCCGCCGTCGATGCCTGTGTCGAGTACGGCCACCTTCACCCCGGTGCCGATGGCGCCCTGGTTCCAGACCTGCGGCGCGCCGATCTGGGCCGTGCTGTCCGCGAGGGTCGCCTTGAGCTTGCTGTCCAGCCAGACCTTGTCGATCCCGGCGGGTAAGGCCGGCTCTTCGGCGCCCTTCCGGCCGGCCGCGACCTCCGCCGCGACCAGCGTGTCCCACAGGCTCGCCGTCTTGGCGTGGTCCACGACGACCGCCTCGGCGCGAACCGACGTCAGTTGGCGCTTGACGGTGACGCCCGGCAGGTCCGCTTCGGCGAGCCGCGACGCGCCCGCGTCGCGGGTGACGAGCAGCGGCAGTCCGGCCGTGTGCTCGTCGTCGTATCCCTGGGCGACGAGGGCGGTGACGTTGAAGAGTTGCTTGTCGAGAAGCCCTTGAGCGACATAGACGTCGGCGTCGTCGGGGTACACGTAGGTGCCGGATGCGTCGGTCGTGGTCCGTACCGAGCCGGTGGCGCCCGCGCGGCGTTGCACCGTCACCGCCGCAGGCGCCCCCTTCGTCCCGGGGGTGACGATCACCTTGTCGCCGGTGATCAACGTGACGGTCCGCGTGGACGGGGCATCGGTTGCCGTCTTCGCGACCATCGGCCGATCGGTCGGAACCGCTTGAGCGGCGGGCGACAGGACACCGCTCAGCATTGCGACGGCGGAGCCCAGAGCCACGACACCGTATCTTCGAGCAGCGGAATGCTGCACTGTTCCTCCTCGGAGATTTGTTCGACCGAATGTGATCATGCTCAATTAATGTCCAGCAAGAGGGAAAGTGGCCGGAAAAGGACGCGTGTTTCAGCGGTTGTTCCAGCGCTGGCAGCCGCGGCCGGTGGGGTCGAGGGCGAGGGTGGCGAGGTAGAGGCGCTTGAGGGCGGCAGCCTCGCTGGGGAAGTGCCCGCAGGCTTGGGCCGCGTGCCGGTAGCGGGCGTTGACGGAGTCAATCGCGTTCGTGGTGTGGACGACCTGGCGAATGGCGTCGGGGAAGCCGAGAAAGGGCACGAACTCGTTTTAGGACCGCTCCCAACTCTGGGCGATCGAGGGGTACTTCTTGCCTCAGGCCGCGTCGAACTCGGCCAGCCGCGTGCGGGCTTGTTCCTCGTTGACGGCGGTGTGGACGGGCTTGAGGTCGCGGGCAACGTCGGCCCAGTCCCGGCGGGACGTGTATCGCAGGCTGTTCCTGATCAAATGGACGATGCAGGTCTGCACCACCGTCTTTCATCGAGAACAGGATCATCGCCTCGCTGGTCGACCTGTACGAGGCGATCCCCACCAAGCACCACCACAAGCGCGCCGTCCGGGAGTTGCGGAACATCCGGGCTGCCTGAAACCCGGCAGCAGCCTCGTGGCTCCGCGCGCCGTCTCGTTATCCCTGTACCGGGCGCCCGACGGTGAACAGGTCGCCGGGGGCGCGGACGAACACACGGTGGGCGAGCATGTTCCGCTTCAGCTGCGCGGCGGAGACCGTGTGGCCGCATCGGCTCCACAAGGCCCAGGAGGCCCGCCACCTCGATCCCGCCTGGGAGCCCATCGACATCCTCGTCTTCAACCAGATCGCCATGGCCTGGGCCGGCCTGCTCGATCTCGTGGATGCGGCCGCCGACCAGGTCCGCGCCCCCTCCTGGCAGCCCGCCGCGCCGCCGTCGTCGCCGCCATCCAGCACCTCTTCCCCGCCACCACAGGCAACACCGGTGTCGACGGCCCGACGCCCGCCCTCGCGCTTACTGGCGACCCGCCGCCGCATGCCTCCGTCCTGATAAGGCAGTCTTGTCCCGTGCCCGAACCCGAATCCAGCAAACCCGAGCGCCCGGCGCGCGACGTCCACGCGCACTCCGCGACCCTGAAGCGGCTGGAGAGGTCGTCCGGAAAGCTCGCCGCGCAGGCCATCACGCGGATGGACGACACGCTGTCGTGGTACCGGGCCATGCCCCCGGAGAACCGTTCCTGGATCGGGTTGGTGGCACAGGCCGGTATCGCCGCCTTCACCGAGTGGTTCCGGCATCCCGATGCCCCGCAGGCCATCTCCACCGATGTGTTCGGCACCGCGCCGCGCGAGCTGACCAGGGCCATCACCCTGCGCCAGACCGTAGAGATGGTGCGGACCACGATCGAGGTCATGGAGAGCGCCATCGACGAGGTGGCCGCCCCCGGTGACGAGAACGTGCTGCGTGAGGCGCTGCTCGTATACGCCCGGGAGATCGCCTTCGCCACCGCCCAGGTGTACGCGCAGGCGGCGGAGGCACGGGGTGCCTGGGACGCCCGGCTGGAGTCGCTCGTCGTCAACGCCGTCCTCAGCGGCGAGGCCGACGAGGGTGCCGTCTCCCGCGCCGCGGCCCTCGGCTGGAATTCGCCCGAACATGTCTGCGTGGTGCTGGGTACGGCGCCCGACGGTGACAGCGAACTGACCGTCGAGGCGATTCGGCGGGCCGCGCGGCACGCCAAGCTCCAGGTGCTGACCGGTGTGCTCGGGGACCGGCTCGTGGTCATCGCGGGAGGCAACGACAATCCGCTCGGGGTGGCCAAGTCGCTGATCGGGCCGTATGCGGCCGGGCCCGTCGTGGCCGGGCCGATCGTGCCCGATCTGCTTGCCGCGACCCGCTCCGCGCAGGCCGCCGCCGCCGGGCTGAAGGCGTGTTTCGCCTGGCAGGACGCCCCGCGCCCGGTTCTCGCGGACGACCTGCTGCCGGAGCGCGCGATCGCCGGGGACCCCGCGGCGCGTGAGCAACTGGTGGAGGAGATCTACAGACCACTGGAAGAGGCCGGCTCCGCACTGCTGGAAACGCTCAGTGTCTATCTGGAACAGGCGAGCAGCCTGGAAGGCGCGGCCAGGATGCTCTTCGTTCACCCCAACACCGTGCGCTACCGGCTCCGACGTGTGACTGACGTCACCGGCTGGTCGCCTTCGGATGTACGATCCGCGTTCACATTGCGGATCGCGCTGATCCTGGGGCGTCTGGCCGACGGGGATCCCCAGGCTTAGCCCTTTGTCGGGGACCTACAATTCCCCTTCGTGTTCTTCGTCCCTGTCCCCACGGGCGGCCGTGGCCGTCCACAAGAGAGAGTGTGAGAGTGCTCGTACTCGTCGCTCCCGGCCAGGGCGCCCAGACGCCCGGCTTCCTGTCTCCTTGGCTCGAACTTCCCGGTGCCGCCGACCGTGTCGCCGCGTGGTCGGACGCCATCGGGCTCGACCTTGCCCACTACGGCACGCGGGCCGACGCGGACGCGATCCGTGACACGGCCGTCGCGCAGCCGCTGCTGGTCGCCGCCGGACTCCTCTCGGCCTCGGCACTCGGTGACATCGCCGACATCGCCCCCGGTGCCGTCGCCGGCCACAGCGTCGGTGAGATCACCGCGGCCGCGTTCGCGGGAGTGCTCGACGACACGGCCGCGCTACGGCTCGTCCGCACCCGGGGTCTGGCCATGGCCGAGGCCGCCGCCGTCACCGAGACCGGTATGTCGGCGCTGCTCGGCGGGGACCCCGAGACGACCGTCGCGCACCTGGAGAAGCTGGGCCTGACCCCGGCGAACGTGAACGGCGCGGGCCAGATCGTGGCCGCCGGTACCGTCGAGCAGCTCGCCACACTCGCCGAGGACAAGCCCGACGGTGTGCGCAAGGTCGTGGCCCTGAAGGTCGCCGGCGCGTTCCACACGCACCACATGGCGCCCGCGGTCGAGGTGCTGGCGCAGGCCGCCGCAGGCCTGACACCGGCCGATCCGAAGATCACCTACGTGTCTAACAAGGACGGCCAGGCCGTCGCGACCGGCGCCGACGTCCTTCAGCGGCTGGTCGGCCAGGTCGCCAACCCGGTCCGCTGGGACCTGTGCATGGAGACGTTCACGCAGCTCGGCGTGACCGCGCTGATCGAGGTGTGCCCCGGCGGCACCCTGACCGGCCTCGCCAAGCGCGCGCTGCCCGGCGTCAAGACGCTGGCGCTGAAGACCCCCGACGACCTCGACGCGGCTCGCGAGCTCATCGCTGAGCACAGCGCCTGACAAGGAGCCCGAGAGCATGTCGAAGATCAAGCCCAGCAAGGGCGCCCCGTACGCGCGAATCCTGGGCGTGGGCGGCTACCGCCCGGTCCGGGTGGTGCCCAACGAGGTGATCCTCGAGACGATCGACTCGTCCGACGAGTGGATCCGCTCGCGCTCCGGCATCGAGACCCGGCACTGGGCGAACGACGAGGAGACCGTCGCCGCGATGTCGATCGAGGCGTCCGGCAAGGCGATCGCCGACGCCGGGATCACCGCCGAACAGATCGGCGCGGTCGTCGTCTCCACCGTGTCGCACTTCAGCCAGACCCCGGCCGTCGCCACCGAGATCGCCGACAAGATCGGCACCCGGAAGGCCGCCGCCTTCGACATCTCGGCCGGCTGCGCGGGCTTCGGCTACGGCCTCACCCTCGCCAAGGGCATGATCGTGGAGGGCTCCGCGGAGTACGTCCTGGTCATCGGCGTCGAGCGGCTGTCCGACCTGACCGACCTGGAGGACCGCGCGACGGCCTTCCTGTTCGGCGACGGCGCGGGCGCGGTGGTCGTGGGCCCCTCCGACGAGCCGCACATCGGCCCGACCGTGTGGGGTTCCGAGGGCGACAAGTCCAACACGATCAAGCAGACCGTGCCGTGGGACCGCTTTCGCATCGGCGACGTGTCGGAGCTTCCGCTCGACTCCAAGGGCGAGATCAAGTTCCCTGCGATCACGCAGGAGGGCCAGGCGGTGTTCCGCTGGGCCGTGTTCGAGATGGCGAAGGTCGCTCAGCAGGCGCTGGACGCGGCCGGTATCGTCCCGGACGACCTGGATGTCTTCATTCCCCACCAGGCCAACGAGCGGATCATCGACTCGATGGTGAAGACGTTGAAACTGCCGGAGCACGTCACGGTCGCGCGTGATGTGCGTACCACCGGCAACACCTCGGCCGCCTCGATCCCGCTCGCGATGGAGCGGCTCCTGGCGACCGGCGAAGCGAAGAGCGGCGACACCGCGCTCGTCATCGGCTTCGGGGCGGGTCTCGTGTACGCCGCGACGGTCGTTACCCTCCCCTAGGCACTCCGTGCCGGATCATCCGGTCCGTACGGAATACCGCCAACCCTCTGGATACATACCGAAGGAGCGCCTGACATGGCCGCCACTCAGGAAGAGATCGTCGAAGGTCTCGCCGAGATCGTGAACGAGATCGCCGGGATCCCCACCGAGGACGTCCAGCTGGACAAGTCCTTCACCGACGACCTGGACGTCGACTCGCTGTCCATGGTCGAGGTCGTCGTCGCCGCCGAAGAGCGCTTCGACGTCAAGATCCCGGACGACGACGTCAAGAACCTCAAGACCGTCGGCGACGCGACCGACTACATCCTCAAGAACCAGGCCTGATCCCCGGGATCGGGCCCGGCCCGGTCAACTGATCAGTCCGTTGCCCCGCCACCCGGCGGTGGCGCCGCTGAATCCTCGTATCCGTTGGAGAAAGAATTCCCGTGAGCCCGACCAATCGCACCGTGGTCGTCACCGGTATCGGCGCAACCACACCGCTGGGTGGCGACGCAGCCTCGACCTGGGAGGGCCTGGTCGCCGGACGTTCCGGTGTCCGCGCCCTGGAGCAGGACTGGGCCGCCGACCAGGCGGTCCGAATCGCGGCGCAGATCGCCGTGGAGCCGGGAGAGGTCATTCCTCGCCCGCAGGCCCGCCGTCTGGACCGCTCGGCGCAGTTCGCGCTGATCGCGGCCAAGGAAGCCTGGGCCGACGCCGGCTTCGCCGGCAAGGCAGGCGAGACCGAGACATCAGCCGCTGGCGCGGCGGGGGCTGTCGATCCGGACCGGCTCGGCACCGTCATCGCCTCCGGCATCGGTGGTGTGACGACCCTGCTCGAGCAGTACGACGTGCTGAAGGAGAAGGGCGTCCGCCGCGTCTCCCCGCACACCGTCCCCATGCTGATGCCGAACGGCCCGTCCGCCAACGTGGGCCTCGCCGTGGGCGCCCGCGCGGGCGTGCACACCCCGGTCTCCGCCTGCGCGTCGGGTGCCGAGGCCATCGGCTACGCCATCGAGATGATCCGTACCGGCCGGGCCGATGTCGTCGTCGCCGGTGGTACGGAAGCGGCCATCCACCCGCTGCCCATCGCCGCGTTCGGCAACATGATGGCGATGTCCAAGAACAACGACGACCCGCAGGGTGCCTCGCGCCCCTACGACGTCGCACGCGACGGCTTCGTCCTCGGTGAGGGTGCGGGCGTCATCGTCCTGGAGTCGGCCGAGCACGCCGCCAAGCGCGGCGCCCGCGTGTACGCGGAGGCGGTCGGCCAGGGCATCTCCGCCGACGGCCACGACATCGTGCAGCCCGAGCCGGAGGGGCGTGGCATCTCGCACGCCCTGCAGAACCTGCTCGACAACACCGACCTGGACCCGGCCGAGATCGTGCACGTGAACGCGCACGCGACCTCGACGCCGGCCGGTGACGTGGCCGAACTGAAGGCGCTGCGCAAGGTGTTCGGTGACGATGCCGACCACATGGCCGTCTCCGCGACCAAGTCGATGACGGGTCATCTGCTCGGTGGTGCGGGTGGTGTGGAGTCGGTCGCGTCCGTGCTCGCTCTGTACCACCGGATCGCTCCGCCGACCATCAACATCGACAGCCTCGACCCCGAGGCCGAGGCCAACGCCGACATCGTCCGTGGGGAGGCGCGCAAGCTGCCTGTCGACGGGCGGATCGCCGCGCTGAACGATTCGTTCGGCTTCGGTGGGCACAACGTGGTGTTGGCGTTCCGGACGGTCTGACATCGGGCGTAGTTGTTCTGCACCGTACTGAACCGTACTGAACCGGCGTGTGGCCCGGGCTCCTTCGGGAGTCCGGGCCACATGTGTTTGTCTGTCGGGTGCGGGACGGTGGGGCTTGTCGCGCCTACGCGGCGCAGCCGGACGATGTCACAGCCCCGCGCCTCTGAAAGACCTCAGACCACTTGGTGCAGCCAGCGGACCGGGGCGCCCTCGCCCGCGTAGCGGAAAGGCTCGAGTTCGTCGTCCCAGGGCTTGCCGAGGAGCTTGGCGAGTTCGGATTCCAGGACTGTTTCGCCGCGTTGGGAGCGGAGCAGGGCGGCGCGCAGACGGTCCTCGGGGATCAGGATGTCGCCGTGGATTCCGGTGACGGCGTGGAAGATGCCCAGCTCGGGGGTGCAGCTGTAGCGCTCGCCCTCGGCCGTGGGGCAGGGCTCGGCGGTGACCTCGAAGCGCAGCAGTTGCCAGCCGCGCAGCGCGGAGGCGAGTTTGGAGGCGGTGCCCACCTCGCCCTTCCAGGAGAACTCGGATCTCCAGTTGCCCGGCGCGGCGGGCTGCCGGATCCAGTCGAGGCTGACGCGTGTACCGAGCACACCCGCGACCGCCCACTCGACGTGCGGGCACAGCGCGCGGGGCGCGGAGTGCACGTAGAGAACTCCACGTGTCGTCACTGGGGCCTCCGGACAGAGCGAGACATCTTGTAACTTAGCGGAACGGCAGTGGCAGGGCGGCCACGTGGCGAGGCTACCGTGCGGCGGCGCAAGGAGTGTGACGTACCGTCGGTCCAAGCGTCGCGAAACACCAAGGTTTCACCCATGGGGACGCGGTGCTGACCGACGTGCACAGCGAAAGAGGGGACCAGGGGATGCGCAACCGTAGTCACCGTTCGCGGGCTGTCCTCGCCGTCACGGCGGCGGCCGTGCTGGGCGTAGCGGGGTGCGACGCCGTCGGTGACAACTCCCCCGGCCCGAACGCCACCACGGCGAAGGCGGCGCCGTCCCCGAAGCCCACGCCGACCTGGGACCGCAGTCCGCGGTCGATGGCCGCCGTCGGGGACTCCATCACCCGCGGCTTCGACGCCTGCACCGTGCTGTCCGACTGCCCCGAGGCGTCCTGGGCGACCGGCAGCGACCCGAAGGTCAAGAGTCTCGCCGTACGTCTGCTCGGGCGGGCCGGGGCCGCCGAGCGCAGCTGGAACTACGCGGCGACGGGGGCC
The DNA here is from genome assembly GCF_040652275.1 of Streptomyces sp. NPDC048275. Lineage (NCBI taxonomy): Bacteria > Bacillati > Actinomycetota > Actinomycetes > Kitasatosporales > Streptomycetaceae > Streptomyces > Streptomyces sp. NPDC048275. The sequence continues at coordinate 1,749 of NZ_JBEZLR010000095.1, read as the reverse complement.
CGCATGGCGGATCTTCCCGATCAGATGGCGCAGGCCGCCGCCAAGAAGCCGCAGTTGGTGACGGTCATGGCCGGCGCCAACGATGCCTGCCGTTCGTCGGTGTCGGAGATGACGTCCGTCGCCGACCTCCGTACCGCGTTCGAGGACGCGATGGACACGCTGCGCGACGCGCTGCCCAAGACCCAGGTGTATGTGTCGAGCGTGCCGGACCTGAAGCGGCTCTGGTCCCAGGGGCGCGGCAACCAGCTGGGCAAGCAGATCTGGAAGCTGGGCATCTGCCCGTCGATGCTGGCGGACGCGGACTCGATGGACTCGGCGGCGACGCAGCGGCGCGCGCAGGTGCAGGACCGGGTGGAGGCGTACAACGAGGTCCTGAAGGACGTGTGCACCAAGGACCAGCACTGCCGCTTCGACGGGGGCGCCGTCTTCGACTACCGCTTCGGCACGGATCAGCTGAGCCACTGGGACTGGTTCCACCCGAGCAAGAACGGGCAGGCGCGGCTCGCGGAGATGGCCTATCGCGTGGTGACCGCGAAGAACCCGGTGACCTAGGACCTGTCCGGACCGACAGGGCCTACGCTTGTGATCATGCACAGCGAACTCTTCGGCACCCTTCCCGACGGCACCCCGGTCCACCGCTGGACGCTCGAGCGCGCCGGGGTGCGGGTGCGGATCCTGACGTACGGCGGGATCGTGCAGTCGGTCGAGGTACCCGACCGGGACGGGCGGCGCGTGGACGTGGTGCGGGGGTTCGGGGACGTCGACGGCTATGTCGGGCACCCGGAGCCGTACTTGGGAGCACTGATCGGGCGGTATGCGAACCGGATCGCCGGTGGCCGCTTCGCGCTCGACGGGCGGACGTACCACCTGGCGCAGAACAACGGCCCCAACTCCCTGCACGGTGGCGAGAAGGGCTTCGACAAGCGGGTGTGGGACGCGGAGCCGGTCGAGCACGGGCTGCGGCTCACCCGGGTCTCCCCGCACGGCGAGGAGGGCTTCCCCGGCCGCCTGGAAGTCTCCGCGACGTACACGCTGGACGAGGCGGGCGCGCTGCGGATCGCGTACGAGGCGGTCACGGACGCGCCGACCGTGGTGAACCTGACGAACCACACGTACTGGAACCTGAGCGGCTCGGGGAACGCGGGCGGGCACGAACTCCGCGTCGCCGCCTCGCGGCTGACCCCGGTGGACGCGGATCTGATTCCCACCGGCACGCTGGAATCCGTCGAGGGCACGCGCTTCGACTTCCGCGCGGCGCGGAAGGTGGGCGCCGGCTACGACCACAACTTCGCGCTCGACAAGGGGCTGACGGCGAGCGCTGCCGAGGTCGCGGAGCTGCACGACCCGGCCTCCGGACGGACGCTGACCGTCGCGACCACCGAACCCGGGCTCCAGCTGTACACCGCCGACCACCTGAGCGACCCCTTCGCCCCCGGCGACGGCATCGCGCTGGAGACCCAGCACTTCCCGGACTCCCCCAACCGGCCCGAGTTCCCGAGCACGGAGCTGCGGCCGGGTGAGGTGTACACCTCGGAGACGGTCTACGGGTTCTCGGTACGGGCCTAGGGCCTGTCCGGCGGATCATGCCGCAGACGCGGGGCTTGGCACGCCCATCTGCGGCGTTGTCGTCGGTTGTCGACGCTCCGCGTCGACGCCCTCCTCCGCCTTGCAGCCGCACGCACCAAGCCCCGCTCACCGGCACCTACGAGGTGCCGGTGCTTCCCTGCAACCTGATCCGCCGGACAGGCC
>NZ_JBEZLR010000094.1:0-40009 GCF_040652275.1 Streptomyces sp. NPDC048275 | reverse complement strand
GCACCACCAGCTTCATTGACGCCGACCCTAACCCTCTGGGCATACAACCCGCCCCACCGCGCACATGCCCAACACGATCAAGCGACCGGTCGCACGCACGTACGTCTCATGCTTCCCCTCCGGCTCCGCCGGACAGCGATACGGACGCTCCGCACCCGAAGAAGAAGCTGCTGCGACACTCCGCGTCACACCCACGGGATGCGATTCCTCCCGGGCGTGAACGCCCGGGGTTCCTCGCAAGATCAGGCTGAACAACCCGCTCGCCGAAGGCCTGTCCGTCGTCCTGCTCGTCGCGGTCCTCGTCTGCGCGGAGGCCGGCCATCTGGGGCCGGTGATCGGCTTCCTGGCAGCCGTACTGGTACTCGCCCGGTTCTGCGACGACGAGGGGCTCTTCCAAGCCTGCGGCGCGTGGATGGCCCGCTGGGCCGCGGGGCGGCCGGGGCGGCTGCTGACGGCAGTCTTCGCGCTCGCCCCCGCGATCACGGTGGCGCTCAGTCTGGACGCCATGGGGCTGGCCGGCGGTTCGTCGTCGACCACGCGCCCTGCCCTCTCCTGCTGGTCTGGCCCGAGTCGGCGCCGGACGTCACGGCCCTGCCGCCGCCTCCCCCGCCCCCGTAGCGGTTCGCGTCCGGTAAGCGCCCGGCGGTGTCCCGTACCGCTGCCGGAACACCCGGTTGAAGTGGAAGGCGCTGGTGAAACCGGAGGCCGCGGCCACCCGCTCCACCGGGAGCCGAGTGGCTTCCAGGAGGCGGGCCGCGTGCAGCAGTCGGGCCTCGCGCAGAGCCCGCATCGGAGAGCGGCCGAGCTGTTCGGTGAAGAGGTGGGCGAAACGGGACGGTGAGAGGGAGACCGCTTCGGCCAGCGAACGGACGGTGTGCGGCGCGCTCGGATCGGCGGCGATCAACGCCTCGGCCCGACGGACGCGGGCGTCGACGTCGGGGCGGCGCCGCTCCACCCGGGCGGTGGTGAGCAGGACGATCTCCTCCAGGGAACAGAGCGTCAGCTCTCTGGCGGCGGTGCCGTGCGCGACAGCGACAGCCATCTCCCCGCCGACGGGCTCCGAGGGGCCGGGCGGCGGGCCGTCCCCTGTCCAGCGGGAGTCGGCGAGCATCCGCCGGAACGCCGCCTCGATGCGTTCCCGCCCCGCGAAGGCCGCCTCGTCCTGTTCCGGCTGCCTGCGCTCCCACGCGTCCCGCTCCCCCTCGATGCGCTCCCGGTTCTGTCCGGGCCCGACGGCGTACACCCCGTCATCGAGCGCGTACGGCCGCAGCCACCCGGCCCAGGACGACCTGGCCTGGCAGTGCGCCCACCAGAAGGCCCAGTGCCCGGCGTCCGGTTCGACGGCGTAGCGCTGCGGTACGCCAGGGCCCAGGACCACCAGGTCACCGGCGCCGGCCACGGTCCGGGTCGCCCCCTGTCGCAGCAGTCCTCGTCCTGCGGTGGTCCAGGTGAAGAGCCAACTGTCCGAGCCGCGCGGCCGGTTGATGCGGTACCCCGTTCGCTGGTCGAAGCGCCCGATGGTCACCAGGCCCGGCGGCGGGGACGGGACAGCAGGCTCGGTCAATACGTCAGCACGCACAGGCATCCTCCCGAATGACTCATCGACCTAGCGTGAAGCACCTGGAGCAACCATGAGATGGGACAGTCGGATGACAGTCACGGACATGAGCCGGCTTCGGCGGTTCGAGGAGTTCGAGGAGAACGGGTTCGCCATCGTGCGCGGGCTGTTCACCGCCGCCGAAATCGACGAGCTGTGCGCCGAGTTCGCGGCGCTGCATGCCGCGGGGCCGGTGCCTGGGCACTTCGAACCCCGCGCCTCGAAGACCGGCGACCCGGCCGATCCACTCCACGCCTACCCCCGGGTGATGCAGCCGCACCGCATCAACGCGCTGTCCCTGCGAGTTCTGCTCGACCCGCGACTGCGGGACGTGCTGGAGACCCTGCTGGGCGAAGAGGTGTTGGCCGCGCAGAGCATGTTCTACTTCAAGCCGCCCGGCGCCCGCGGCCAGGCGCTGCACCAGGACAACTTCTATCTGCGGGTCGAGCCGGGCACCTGTGTCGCCGCCTGGATCGCCTGCGAGGCGATCGACCGGGAGAACGGCGGCCTGGAGGTCGTGCCGGGCACGCACCGCATGGACCTGTTCTGCCCGGAGGAGGCGGACCCGGCGCTGTCGTTCGTACGGGAGTACGTGCCGCCGCCGCCGGGACTCACCGCGGTACCGGTCGACATGGAGCCGGGCGACGTGTTGTTCTTCAACGGCAGCCTGGTGCACGGTTCCGGGCCCAACCGCAGCGCCGACCGCTTCCGCCGCTCCTTCATCGGCCACTACGTCGGCGCCTCCACCCAGCAGATCGGCAGCTGGTACCGCGCACTCACGATGAGCGGCGAGCCGGTCGCCCTGCCCGAGAGCGAGGGCTCGGGGCCGTGCGGCACGGAGTTCGCGGCGACGGCCCCCCACTGACGTCACTCCATCGACTCGGGCAGCACGTCCCGCAGTTCGGCGCGGGTGCGTTCGGCCCGCGGCCGGACTGCGAGCCCTTCGAAGACCTCGAGCGCCGCGCCGAGCAGCGGGCGTGCCGCCGCAGCCACTCCGCGTGTAGAAGGGGACCTGCGCCCGTTCGAAGGGCCACCGGTCGCCGCCGGGTTCGCCAGGGCCGCCGCGAAGTGCCCTTCGGCGTCGTCCGGTTCGGCCACCAGGACACCGGCCCGGCCGACGATCCACTCGTCCCCGAGGGGAGTCATGAGGTGAACCCGGCGAGCGCTTCGGAGGCGAAGGCGATGATCGCGGCGGCGGCCGCCCTGGGGTTCTCCAGCAGCATCTCGTGCGTTCCGTCGATCCCCACCACCGTCACATCGGCCCTCCGCTCGGCCAGTGCGGCGAGGTCCCGGGCGAGCCCCTTCCCGTACGCCGTCATCAGCTCGTCGAACCAGTCGGCGCCAGGGATGGACGGCACGGGCCGCAATGCCCGTCCGAGCAGCAGTGGCCGCCGCATTCTCCCGAACAGGTCGAAGAGGTCGAGCGAGTCGATCTCGGCCAGCATCTCCAGCGCGTGCGGACGTTCCGGCCGAAACTCCAGCCGCCCGTCGGACGTGGTGTGCACCGAACGCAGGAGGCATGTCTCCAACAGTTCATAGGGGATGCCCAGTTGTTCCGACATCGCCCGTCGCTGCGCGAGCAGGACCTTCAAGTCGTCGGCGGGAAGCGGCTCACGCAACAGCGTCGTGGCCGCCCATTCCCGTACCTGCGTGAGCCGTTGCTCGACATACTCCCGGTCCAGGCCCACGTACTGGTCGGGGCGGCCCCACCCGTATCCGTCCAGATTGACCGCGCCGGGAGTGACGTCCGGGTGCTCCAGGGCGTACCGCACGGCGATCATCCCCCCGAGCGAATGCCCGACGGGGAGTGCGCCGGGGATGCCGTACTCCTCCAAGAGCGTCTCGATGTCCCCCAGCACCCGGGGAAGACTCCAGGTTCCGGACGGTGAGCGACCGTGTCCGCGCAGGTCCACGGCGAGCACGCGGTGGTGACGGACGAGGAGCGGGGCCACGGCGGCCCAGTCGGCCAGGGTGCGTCCGGCTCCGTGCAGCAGGAGCAGGGGTGGGCCGTCGCCCCCGTGGTCGTCTACGGCCAGTGCGATACGGTCTCCGGTCATGTCCTGACAATAAGGCCTCGGGTCAGGGCTCCAGGAGCAGATTGAGCGTCGGCAACGGGCCTCCCGGAAATTGTTGCAGCCGTCCTCCGACCTCCAGCGGGCCGAGGTCGATGACCGCCCAGCCCACGCGGTCGGCGAGTCGGGTGACGCGCTCGTTGGCGTCGGCGTGGTTGCCGGACAGGAAGATCACCCGTCGTCCGACGAACGTTCGGGGGTCCGAGCCGAGGACCGCCGCTGTCAGCGTGTTGAAGGCCTTCACCAGGCGAGCTCCGGGCACGAGTTCGGCGACGACCTCGCTGGAGGTACGGCCGCCGAGGTCGGCGGCCTTGAAGTCGGGCGGGCCCAGCGGGTTGGTGGTGTCGATGACGATCCGCTCCTGCCAGTCGGGCACGTCCGCCGCGGCCACCGCCTCGCGCAGCCGCCGCCACGGTACGGCGAGGACGACGATCTCCTCGCCGGCCGACTCGGCGACGGTGGCGGGTTTCAGCCCCGGCCCCATCGAGGAGGCGAGGCCCCGCAGCGACTGTGGGCCACGACTGTTGCTGATGACGACCCGCTCACCCGCGGCCAGTAACCGGGACGCGAGGGCCTGCCCGATGGCTCCGGCCCCGATGATTCCGATGGGCATGACGTGTCCTCTTCCTCTAGGTCCGCGCGGCTACTACAAGAGGTGCCATGCGGCATCACGCCGCAGGTTACGGCGGCGCATCTGTCAGATGACTGGACTGGGGCCACGGCGCGATCGCATCGTGTGGCCTTGACGCGGGCTCTGTCCAGAGGCTTTGATCGTGAGGTGCCGAGGCGTGCCGCCCGGCACCCAGAGGTGCGCCCAGCCGGTAGCGGACACGGTTCAAGTCCGGCCCAAGTCGCCAGGATCGCGAAAGCGTCCGAGGCGGGGCCGTACTCGCGATTGATGGAGTGGACATGTCCGTCAAGCGTGCGCCCCGCGTCGGAGTTCTCGGCGCGGCCGCCGCCCTGCTGGCACTCGTGACGCTGGTGGGCTGTACGTCCGAGCCGCGCGAGGGCGGACCGTCCCCGAAACCCACGTCCTCCCAGGCCGGCTCGGAGTCCGTGAAGCTCCCCCCGCTCCACGCGGGCTTCGACTACCAGATCGGCGGCGTCTATCCGCCGCCGTCCGGTGTCCGCGTCGTCAGCCGCGACCGTGCGGCGGCGCCCGCGCCCGGGCTCTACAACATCTGTTATGTCAACGCCTTCCAGGTCCAGCCGGGCGAGCAGCGGCAATGGCCCGCCGACCTGCTGCTGCGGGACGCGCGGGGCGAGGTCGTCGTCGACCGCGCCTGGGACGAGGCGCTCCTCGACATCGGCACCCCGACCAAGCGCAAGCGGGTGGCCGCACGGATCAACCAGTGGATCGACGGCTGCGCGGACAGCGGATTCGACGCGGTCGAGCCGGACAACTACGACAGCTACACCCGCTCCCAGAATCTGCTGACCGCGGACGACGCCACCGCGTTCATCACCCTGCTCTCGGCGCGCGCGCACTCCCGTGGGCTGGCCATCGGGCAGAAGAACACCGTGGAGTTGGCCGGACTCAGGTCCAGGGCCGGTCTCGACTTCGCGGTGGCGGAGGAGTGCGGTGAGTACGACGAGTGCGGCACGTACGCGAAGGCGTTCGACGACCGGGTGGTCGTCATCGAGTACACCGACAGCGGACTGCGCAAGGCCCTTGCGGGCTACGGCGATCGGCTGAGCATCGTGCGCCGGGATGTGCTGGTGTCGACGCCCGAGAGCGCGAAGTACGTGCGCCGGACCCGCTGACCCGGTCGGATGCCGCCGGATGAACGGGATCGTGTGGGACGTACGTAACAAAGGGTATGTCGACGTCCATGGCCGACCGACAGGAAGTCCGCCCGCTGACGAGCCCCGGCGAGCCGCCGGGGCGGTTCGAGGGGCTCCGCCAGCACCGGCGGTGGCTGTTCTTGCCGGCCGTGGTCGCGCTGCTGGCCCAGATGGCGGTAGCGATGGTCACGACGGCCGTGCGTCAGACCCCGACGATCGACGAGCCGGTGTACGTGGGCACAGCCGTGGTCCACGTCCGGGAACACAGCCTGCGCTACAACCCCGAGCATCCGCCGCTGGGCAAACTGATCATCGCGAGCGGGCTGGTGTTCGCCCACCCGCGCCTCGACCCCCACTTCACGGGCGATCAGACGGCGCTCGGGCGGAGTGTGCTGTACGAGTCGGGCAATGATCCATGGCGGGTGATGCTGTGGGCTCGGCTGCCGGTGATCGTGCTGACGCTGCTGTTCGGTCTGGTCGTCCTCTCGTTCGCCCGTGAACTCGCCGGTCGCGTCGGCGGGTTGGTGGCGCTCGCGCTGTACTCGCTCTCGCCGGACATCATCGCGAACGGATCGCTGGCCACGCTCGACGTACCGGCGGTCGGTTTTCTGCTGACGTCGGTGTGGCTGGTGTGGCGGGCCCGGCGGCGGCCCCTCCTTCACCTCTCACTCGCGGGAGTGGCGCTCGGCGCGGCGGTCGCCACCAAGATGAGCACCTTGCCGGGGGTTCCGGTGCTGCTGATCCTGGCCGTCCTCTCCTTCTGGTCCTTCCGGCGTGCGCGCCACGCGGGTGACCTCGGCCCGCGTGCGCGACGGCGGCTCGCCGGGCTGGGTGTCGCGGTGGCGTCCGGCATGGGGCTGCTGGCTCTCGCCGTGGTGTGGGTCACCTACCTCGTCGTCGACCCGCAGCTGCGCTGGACGCCGCCCGCGAACCTCCCGGCCGTGCACGGTCTGCGCGGGCTCGTCATCGACCGGCTGCCCTTCCCGAGGCCGTACCGGGACGGGATGCGCATCCAGTTCGGCTTGGAGAACGCCACCTGGGGAGGCTTTCTCTTCGGCAGGGTCTACCACGGTTCGCTCTGGTACTACCTGCCGGCCGCGCTGCTGGTGAAGACGCCGCTCGGCATGCTCGCGCTCTGGGCGGCCGGCGGGGTGGCGATGGCGGCCGTTCCGCGGCTGCGGTCCGCGACCGTCCACATCCTTCTCCCCCCGGCCGTACTGCTGGCTGCGGCCATGAACGGATCCCGTGACCTCGGCGTTCGGTATGCCCTTTTCGTCCCGGTGTTCCTGGCGGTCGCCGCGGCCGAGGTCCTCGCCCTTCGACAACGCTGGGCCCACGCCGCCGCGGCGGCGCTGGTCCTGTGCGTCGCGGTCAGTTCGCTGCGCGCGTTCCCGTACTACCTGCCGTACTCCAATGAGGCGTTCGGCGGTCCGTCGAAGACCCATCTGCGTCTGCACGACTCGAACGTCGACTGGGGACAGGATCTGGGACGACTGGCCGACCGCCTGGACGAGCGGTATCCGCACGAGCGGGTCTGGCTCGTCTACAAGGGCAGCGGTGTGCCGTCGTACTACGGAATCGAAGCGGCCGATCCGCGCAAGGCGCCGCCGAGCGAGGTGCACGGGCTGCTCGTCGTCTCGGACACCTCGGTCGCGAAGGCCGACGGCCGGCTGGCGGCGCTGCTCGAGGGCAGTACGCCGGTCGACGAGGTCGGCCATTCGATCACGATCTACCGTCGGCCGTAGCGAGCAGGTCCAGCGCCCGCTCCCAGCGGAACTCCTCGCGGCGGCCGTCCTCCCGGGGCTCCCCGGAGTAGCGGTCACCGAACCGGACACCCATGCCGCGCAGGCGGTCGACGCTCGCACGGTAGGCGGGGTGGGCCGCCAACGCGTCGCTCACACAGGGCAGCACGGCGATCGGGACACCGAGGCCGTATGCCTCGCACAGGGTGCCCAGGGCGAGCGTGTCGGATATGCCGGCCGCCCACTTGTTGACGGTGTTGAAGGTGGCCGGAGCGAGGGCTACCGCGTCGGGGGCGGGGAAGGGGCGCGGGTCGCCCGGGGCTCTCCAGGCGGACCGGATCGGCCGGCCGGTCTGCGCCGCCACGGCCGTCGCGTCGAAGAAGCCGAGCCCCTGCGGGGTGGCGATGACACCGACCTCCCAGTTCCGCTTCCGCGCCGCGGTGATCAGTTCGCCGACGTCCTGCGCGATGCCCGCGGCGCAGACGACGAGATAGAGGAAGGGCTTGAGGGCAGGGGCCTGCTCGGCGTGTTCGGTCACGCGGGCACCCTAATGAACCGGCAAGGCGCCGCGCGCTCGGCGGTACGGCGTGGGCACAGTGGCTGACGGCGGGCGCGGTTCGCCGCGCCCGCCCTGGTCAACGGATCAACGTGATCGCGGACCGTGTACGCCTGCGCCGAGCCGGTCCGGCCGTTCTCGGTGAGCGCCTGTCAGGGCTTGGCCCGTCACGTCTCGGCGACGGTGATGGCGCCCACGGGGCAGGCTCGGGCGGCCTCCCGGACCAGCGGGTCGCCACCGCCGTCCTCCCGGCCGGGCAGCAGCGCGCTGAATCCGTCGTCGTCCTGGGTGAAGACACTCGGTGCGGTCAGCGCGCACTGACCCGCGCCGATGCAGACGTCCCGGTCGATGGAGATCTCGATAGTCATGGCCGCAGCCTCTTACCAGGTCACGGGGAGTTCCAGCATCCCCTGGATCGTGTCGCCGGCTTTGAAGGGGATGTCCTCCGCCCGGGCGGCAAGGCGCAGCCCCGGCAGCCGGTCGAAGAGCGCGAGCAGGGCGATCTCCATCTCGGCGCGGGCGAGGTTCTGGCCGAGGCACTGGTGGATGCCGAAGCCGAACGCGACGTGGTGGCGGGCCGAGCGGCGCCAGTCCAGGGCGTCCGGCTCGGGGAAGGTGTCCGCGTCGCGGTTGATGACGGAGGTGGAGAAGACGACGCCCTCGCCGGCCCGGATCGTCGTCCCGGCCACCTCGATGTCCTCGGTGGCCACCCGCAGCAGCCCGTCCGCGATGGAGAGGAAACGCAGCAGTTCCTCGACGGCGGCGGGCATGAGGGTCGGCTCGGCGCGCAGTTCGGCCAGCTGCTCCGGGTGCGTCAGCAGCGTGAACGTGCCGAGCGAGATCATGTTCGCGGTCGTCTCGTGCCCGGCGACCAGCAGGATCAGCGCCAGGTCGATCACTTCCCGGCGGTCCACCGTCCCCTCGCGCAGCTGCTCCTGGACGAGTTCGTCGAGGAGGCCGTCTCCCGGATCCTTCCGTTTGCGGTCGATCAGCGAGCCCAGGTACCCGTGCAGTCGGTCGCGCGCGTCCTGGGTGTCCGCGGCGGCGCCGCGCAGCAACCTGCGGGACTGTTCCTCGAAGAAGTCGTGGTCGGCGTACGGGACACCGAGCAGATTGCAGATCACCATCGAGGGCACAGGCAGCGCGAAGGCGCTGACCAGCTCGGCGGGCGGACCCTGCTTCTCCATGGCGTCCAGCAGCCGGTCCACGGTCTCCTGGATGCGCGGGCGCAGGGCAGCGGTCCGCTTCAGGGTGAAGCTCGGGACCAGCATGCGGCGTTGGGTGTGGTGCGCCGGATCGTCGAGCCCGAGCAGTGCGACGCGCCGGTCGCGGACTGCGGCGAACCGTTCCGTGATCATCGGGAACGCCGGGCTGGTGCGGTCGGACGACAATCGTGGATCGCTGAGGAGTGCACGGGCGGCAGCGTGCCCGGTGACGACCCACACGCCGCGCCCGTCGAACAGGGAGATCCGCGACAGGGGGCGTGCCGTACGCAGAGCGTCATAGCCGGTGGGCGGGTGGTAGGGACAGGTACGGTCCTGGGGGAAGGCGACGGGTTCTGTCATGAGTGACCTCGCAGACGACGGTTCCCTCTTGCTTATCTTTCCGGCCTTTCGCGCCTTTCATACCTTTTTCTGATCCTACTCCCCATTAGATGCCCCAGGCATCTATAGGGCCACGTGAAGTTCGGCCAGATGGGCCGGACGGGCGATCTGGCCGAACGCCGTTGCCCGTGGGAACTGCCACCGAGCCCCTGCGGGCCGATGTGATCGCGCGGTGACACGCGGATGGCTCGATCCGCCGCTCCCGCCGCCGTGAACGTCTGGCTCGCGTGACTCGTCGGCGTCCCCGAAATTCGGTTGCCCGGGCGGATCCTCGGGCCCCAGGATCTGCCCATGTCCACGATCGAAGCCTTCCTGTCGTCGACCTCCACCGCCGTTCGTCCGGTGCGGGTCCAGCAGCAGCCCGGCCGACCGCAAAGGCCCGAGCTTCCCCGGTCATGACGGCCGCGCTCGTCGCGGGGCTCCTCGCGGGCTTCGGCATCGCCATCCCCGTCGGAGCGGTCGGGACCTACCTCGTCTCCCTCACCGCGCGCACGTCCCTGCGGATCGGCGGGTGCGCCGCGCTCGGCGTCGCGACCGCCGACGGGCTGTACGCCCTGGTCGCGGTGGTCGGGGGTACCGGGCTCGCGACCGTGCTGCAGCCCGTGCTCGTGCCGCTGCGCTGGGCCGCGGGGCTGGTACTGGTCGCACTCGCGGTACGCGGCGCGGTCACCGCATGCCGGCAGTACCGCGAGCGACTGCTCACCACCCGGCCCGGGCGGGATCCCGAGCGCCCGGCGCGGGCGTTTCTGACGCTGCTGGGGATCACCCTGCTGAATCCCACCACTGTCGTCTACTTCGCCGCGTTGGTCCTGGGCAACCGGACGACCGAGGCGGTGCGTCCCCTGGAGCAAGGGGCGTTCGTCCTCGCCGCGTTCGTCGCGTCCGCAAGCTGGCAGTTGCTGCTCGCCGGGGGTGGAGCGCTGCTCGGCCGGGCGCTGACCGGCCACCGGGGGCGACTGGTCACGGCGCTTGCGGCCGGCGTCGTGACCATGGTGCTCGCGGTGCGGATGCTCCTCGCGCCGCAATGAGTTCGCGCAGTCCTGTCACCTTGCCTCGCCGCGCTCCGCCCGTGCGATGACAGGGCGGGAAAGACCGCCGCGAACCTCTCGGTCGGTGCCGACGCAGCCGGTGCGCGCTCACGCCTCGAACGCGCGAGCCACGGCGAGACTGTCCTCGTACACGTGATGCCGTACGACGAGGCCGTCCTCCACCGTCAGGTGGAGAGCGAACCTGGCGCGATAGGCACGCCCGGTCTCCCGGGCCGTCTGACGGATCTCACCCAGCACGACGGCGTCGCCACCGTCGACGAGAATCCGCTCGATCTCGGTGGCCGCACTGCCGGGCACATGGTGCGCACCGAGTTCGCGGTAGTGGGCGGCGGCATCGGCGCGCGTGGACCGGTGGCGGATCCACGGCGTTTCGGCACGCCCGTGCTCGTCCTGCGGCCAGCTCAGTTTCCAGTCGCCCCGCTCGGCGTACAGTTCGGCGATCCGTTCGGGGTCGCCCGCACCCATCCGGCGCAGCAGTTCCTCGACCACGGCGCGCGTCGTCGTCGCACGGTCGGTGGGAATGGACATGGGGACCGCCCCTCTGTTGCGTCGTCTCCGTCATCTTTGCTGCGCGGGAACCGTTCCACCGTGCCAGGAGTCCACCCTCGGCGGCGATGACGCGAGAGGTAATGGTGTGGATGAATTGCCTGGACTTCGGTGTTTGAATCAAGCGGAGACAACACCGGTACGACGTGACGATGGGACGGCAGTCATGCCTCTTGAGGGTGAGTACGAACCCAGCCCGACACAGTGGGTACGCGAGCAGGTGGAGTTGTACGAGAGCTCCGGCGGCACCAAGGGAAATACGCTGATGGACACGGGCCTCCCGGTCATCGTTCTCACGACCCGCGGCGCCAAGAGCGGCAAGATCCGCAAGACCCCGCTGATGCGCGTCGAGCACGACGGACGCTACGCGGCGGTGGCCTCGCTCGGCGGTGCGCCCAAACACCCGGTCTGGTACTTCAACGTGAAGTCCGACCCGCACGTGGAGCTCCAGGACGGCCCCGAACGCCGGGAGCTGAGGGCCCGTGAGGTCACGGGTGAGGAGAAGGCCCAGTGGTGGGAGCGCGCGGTCGCGGCGTATCCCCCGTACGCCGACTACCAGAAGAAGACCGACCGGGAGATCCCCGTCTTCGTCCTGGAGCCGACCGACTGACCGGCACACACGCATGACGGCGGCCCGTGCGGAATTTCCGTGGAAATTGCCACGCATGATCCGCGGTACGACGGGCACCCGTGCCTCAGGCCCCGCCGCGTCCCCCCGTCGCGGCGGGGCTTCCCGTTGCCGCGGCCCCTCAAGTGGCATGACTGCCAGGGCCACAGGGGCATGACTCCTACCACCGCGGAGGGCTCGGCGCCGCCGACCTGAGCGAAGAAGGAGACCCTGGTGTCCAAGAAGCCGAAGAAGCTCAAACTCCCCCTCGCCTACAAGCCCCTCGGCTTCGCGCTGAGCTGGGCGAGCGGCGCCGTGGCCGGGCTGGCCTTCCAGGCGACCTGGAAGGCGATACGCCACGAGGAGGACGCGCCCGACGCACTGGACAAGGACCGCGGCTGGGGCGAGGTACTGCTCGCGGCGGCTCTCCAGGGCGCCTTGTTCGCCGTCGCCCGCAGCGTGGCGGATCGTGCGGGCGCGAAGGCCGTCGAGCGTTCGACGGGTGTGTGGCCGATATCCGACAAGGCCTACAAGGGCGGCGGCAAGGACTGAGGCGGGGCCGGCCCGGTGACCGCCTGAAGGCGGGGCCGACCCGGTGACCGACCTGAGGACGGGGCCAACCCGGCTACCGACCGAAGACGGGTTCAGCCCCGCCAGGGCCTCCCGGCCGGTTCAGCCCGGCTTCGGCGCCATGGTGGGCCTGAGGCGCAGAGTGAAGGAGTGCCCCGCCGGGTCGGCGCAACCCCGCTCCTCGAACGGGCTCGCGACGTCCTTCGTGTCGAGGGGGCGCCCGCCGAGGCCGACGACCCTGCGTTCGGCCTCGTCCAGGTCCGTCACGTGGAAGTCCAGGTGGACCTGGAGGGAGTTTTCGGGTCGCGGCCAGCTCGGCGGCGTCGCCTTCGCGTCCCTGCGGAACGCGATCCGCGTCCCGTCGGCGGCCCTGATCTCCACGCGGTTCGCGGTCACGTCCGTCTCGTCCGCATCGAGCAGCTCCTTGTAGAAGGCGGCGAGCTTCTCGGGCTCGGCGCAGTCGAGCACCACGACGCCTGCCAGCACCAGTGCCATGCTTCCTCCGTACGGGGTCCGCGGCGCGGGCGGCTCCACCACCTGCTGCCTGGCCCTCCCGGGTACCCCGTCCCACGGAATCAGTCGTCCACGAGCCATGCGCCGTCGCGCAGGAGATCGCGCCCGGTGAGCTCATTGGCCTCACGCCAGGCCTGCACCCGCAGCGGAGTGACGCGGAAGTAGAGGTAGGCGGTGGTGAGTCGACGCGGATCGAAGCCGGTCTTCTCGGCGAAGGCGTCGCCGACTCCGTCCGGCAGCTCGGCGGGCTCCAAGGTCTCGACCGAGCCCTCGACGAGGACCACGTCGCGGGTCGGCCCGATGCCCAGGCGCACCTTGCCGGTCACGCGCAGATTGCGGCCCGTGGGACTTGCGGCCGGAGTGGCCATCAGAATGGTCCTCCCGTCCCAGAGGAAAGACAGGGGGATCAGATACGGCGCTCCTCCTTCGTCGTCGGCCGTGGACACCCAGGCGTCTTCGTCGTTCTCCAGTCGGTACAGAGTGTCCTGCTTGCGTTGCTTCGGGGTGCGGGCGGGCGGCGGGGTCATCTTCGGACAGCCTCCTGTCGAAACGTCGTGTGTCGTACGTGGACCAGCACGATGAATTGCACTGGACGCACCATTCGGCGGTCAACCAGACTGCCGTCACCGCTGGTTGATCTCTTCGAGGCGGGCCGCCGCGGACAGCTCTCAGGCGTATCTGACGGCGGCCCACGTTGAGCCACGGCCAATCGGGGCGCCGGCTTCGTCGATCCGACCCGACTGCCCGCGTAGCGGGTTGGACGCCCCCGGCTCCTCGCAGACGGACGAGCTGACCATTCCCTTCCTCGGGCCCGAACGGGCCGGCCGGCAGTACCCGTTCGGGGCGCTGCTGCGGTCCGGGGCGAGGCTCGCGGCGGGCAGTGACCGGCCCGTCAGCAGTACCGACCCGCTCCAGGGCATCCACGTCGCGAACCACCTCGACGACACCGGAAGCGTTCGAGCGGGGGCGCCGGCGGATCTGGTGGTGCTGGACCGCGAGGCGAGTTGAGTGGCCATCTGCGCGAACTCACACCTGTCACTCGCGTTGCGGTTCTCACACCATAGATCGTTTAGGCACTGGGCAGTCTCGAAGCGTAGTTGAGTCGTCAATTTCCGGCTCAAAACATGCAGTTCAGGTCAATGGGCATCAATTTCGATCGCCCATACGCAGGGGCGGGGGCCTGTGAAACGTCGCAAGAGAGGACGCCCAATGCCGCAGGACGTCAGGTTCGACCTCCCCTTCCGGACCCCGGTCAGCGAGCACCTGGAGTACGCCCGAGAGCGCCATCTGCGCTGGGTGTGGGAGATGGGACTGGTACGCAGTCAGGCCGGGTTCGAGGAATACCAGTCCTGGGACCTGCCCCAGGCGGCGGCACGGACCTACCCCCACGCCTCGGCCGACGACATGGTCGTCCTGATGAACTGGTTCTCCCTGGCCTTCCTGTTCGACGACCAGTTCGACTCCGGACAGCCCGACCGCGCGGACCGCGTGGCGGAGGTCGCCCGGGAGCTGATCGCCACCCCGCTGCGTCCCGCCGGGACCGCTCCCCGGGTGGTCTGCCCGATCACCGTGGCCTGGGCCGAGGTCTGGGACCACCTCTCGGATGGCATGTCCCTGACCTGGCGGACGCGGTTCGCCGCGTCCTGGGGGCGGTTCCTCGTCGCGCACACCGAGGAGGTGGACCTCGCCGCCCGGGGCCTGGCGGGCACGCTCGGCATCGAGGAGTACGCGGAGTTCCGCCGCCGCACGGTGGGCATCCACCACAGCATCGACGCGGGTGAGCGCAGCCGCGGCTTCGAGGTGCCGCCGCAGGTGCAGGCGCACGAGCTGATGGTCAGGATGCGGGATCTGGCCGCGGACACCATCGGGTTCATGAACGACATCCACTCCTTCGAGCGCGAGAAACGCCGCGGGGACGGCCACAACCTGATAGCCGTGCTCCACCGTGAGCGCGGCTGCGGCTGGGAGGAGGCCGCCGCGGAGGCGTACCGGATGACCAAGCACTGCCTCGACGAGTACCTCGAACTCGAGGCGCGCGTCCCTCAGATGTGCGAGGAGCTCGGACTCGGCGCCGAGCAGCAGGCCCAGGTGCGGATGGGCGTGGAGGCCATTCAGCACTGGATCAACGGCAACTACGAGTGGGCGCTGACCTCGGGCCGGTACGCCGCCGCGAAGGAAGGCCCGGCCGCCACGGCCGAGTTGGCCGGCAAGGGATCGCTGGACGATCTGCTGGCGGTGTGATCCACGATTTCTGCCCGGCCGGGAGGTCCCGGCCGGGCAGAAAGTGTCGCACTACGGCGATCCGCTGACGCTCACACCCCAGCGGGGGCCGCCGCGAACTCGACCGGGAGACGGTCCAGGCGTGCCTCCCAGGTGGAGGCGGTCGAGGTGAGTTCGTCGGTCGGCACGGCCAGGCGCAGCCCCGGCAGCCGGTGTACCAGGACATCGACGGCCGTCTCGATGATGGCCTGGCCGATGTTCTGCCCCGGGCACTCGTGCGCACCGCCGCTGAACGCGAGATGCGACTGGTTGCCCTGGACGGAGACACCCGCGTCGGGCCGGATCTCCGGGTCGAGGTTGCCCGCGGTGAGCCCGAGCACCAGCAGGTCGCCCTCCTTGATGTGATGGCCCGCGAGCTCGAGATCGCCTGCGGCGAAACGCCCCGGAAGCACAGCCAGCGGAGGAGTGTTCCACATCACCTCCTCGACGACCGCGGAGACGTCGAGCTGGCCGCTCACCAGTCCCGCGAGCCGGGAGGTGTCGGTGAGAATCAGCTGCAGCACCCGGGCCAGCAGATTGCTGGTGGTCGTGTGCGCGGTGATCAGCACCAGGCGCAGGTGGCTGAGGACCTCGTCCTCGTCCAGGTCCGCGTGATGCCCGATCAGCCCGGTGGTGAAGTCGGGTCCGGGCTCGATCCGCTTGCGCTCGGCGAGTTCCCCGAGGATGTGCATGATGCGGTCGTTGTGGGCGAGGGCGTCCTCACCACCCTTGATGACCTGGGCGCAGGAGACGGCCAGATTGCGCCCCTCGGCCGCCGGAAGCCCGAACAGTCTGGTCAGGACGAGCATCGGCAGGTACTCGGCGTAGTCGCCGACCAGGTCGGCGCTGCCCGCGTCGGCGAACGCGTCGATCTGCTTGTTCGCAAAGTGCGTGACATGGCGCCGGATGCCGCGTCCCGCGACGGTCTGCAGGTTGTCGGTGACCGCGCCGCGCAGCCTGCGGTGCGGCGCGCCGTCCTGGGACACGCAGTCAGGGCGCCAGCCCAGCATGGGGATCAGCGGTGAGCTGGCCTCGACGCGTCCTTCCTTCCAGTCCCGCCAGATGCGCGAATCCCGGCTGAACTGGCGGGGGTTGTCGAGCACCCGCCGGTTCTCGCGATAGCCGAGGACCAGCCAGGCGGGGACGTCGCCCTCGAGGAGTATCGGGGCCACGGCCCCGTGTTCCTTGCGCAACTGCGTGTAGACGCCGTGCGGGTCGGTCGGCACGTGGGTCCCGTACAGCCGGGTCAGGCCGTCGGCGTCGCCGTGTGCGACGGGGCAGCCGCGCGGGGCGTCGGGGCCGTTTAAGGGCTGGTCGTTCATCGGGGCTCCAGAGCGACGGCAGAGCGTTCCTGCAGATGACGTATCAGCGCGATGAGGACGTCTCGGCTGGATCCCCGGTCCCGGGCGTCGCAGGCCACGATCGGGGTGTGCGGGGAGAGGTCGAGGGCGTCGCGGATCTCTTCGATCGGGTGTTCCTGGGAGTCCGGAAAGACGTTCAGGGCGATGACGAAGGGGACGTCCTGCCGCTCCATCTCCTCGATGGCCCGGAAGCTGGAGGCCAGCCGGCGGGTGTCCACCAGGACCACCGCCCCGAGGGCGCCCTTGAACAGACCGTTCCACAGGAACCAGAACCGCTCCTGGCCCGGCGTCCCGAACAGGTACAGCACCAGCTCGTCGTTGATGCCGATCTTGCCGAAGTCCAGGCTGACGGTGGTCTCCGTCTTGTCCGCCACGCCGATCAGGTTGTCGACGTCGGCACTGGCCTGGGTCAGGGTCTCCTCGGTGGTCAGCGGCTTGATGTCGCTGACGGAGCGCACCATGGTGGTCTTTCCGGTACCGAATCCGCCGGCGATCATCACCTTCACCGAGCGGGTGCCGCCGTCCGACCCCCGGTCGGGATGGTCAAAGCCTTTGAAGTCCACTGAGTACCTCCTCAAGGAGCGCGAGGTCGGCCCCGCGGCCGGCGTCCGACGCCGGGATGGGATTACGGGCTTCAACGCGGCCTGCGTCCAGCAGATCGGCCAGGAGCACCGCGAGAATGTTGAAGGGCAGTCCGAGGTGGGCGCCGAGTTCGGCCACCGACAGCGGATCGCGGCAGCGCCGGATGATCTCCTCGTGTTCGTGCTGCATGCCCGGGACGGCAGCGGCGCGGGAGACGATCAGGGTCGCCACGTCAAGACTCGACGCCGAACCGCCCGGTCCGCTGCGCCCTCCGGTGAGGACGTAGTAGCGCTCGAGACCGGACGGGTCCGTGTGCCGGCGGGGAGCACTCATCCAGAGTGCTCCTCCAGGCGCGGAGTGGTGCCGAGGAGCTCACCCATCCTGCGGGCCAGATCCCTCATCTGGTGGCCGAGAAGACCCTGGTCGAGGCCTTCCTTGGCGAGCACTCCGAGGTACGTCTCCACGCCGGCCCGCACCACGAACAGGTGGCCGCCGTCCACCTCGATCATCGCGAGGCGCAGCTGCCCGGCGTACTGGGGGAACTGCTCGGCCACCGGCTGGGCCAGCGCCTGCAGACCCGCGACCACGGCGGCGAACCGGTCCACGTCGTCGGGGTCGTCGGCACCGTAGGAGGTGATGGCCTTGCCGTCACTCGACGCCACGAGGGCGAAGCGGATCTCCTGGATGCTCTCCGTCAGGTCGCGGAGCGCCCAGCTCACGTCGGTTCCCTGTTGCGTCATGTGGACTTGTCGCTCTCTTCAGTGCGGTGCTCGTTGAACTCGCGTCCGGCGGTCGTCCCGCCGGTGGCTGCCGCTTCGTGGTCCGCGGTCGTGCCAGGCGGCGGGGTGCTCTCCCGGCCGGCGGTGGCAAAGGCTGCGAGGCCGGCGAAGGACGCGTCGGGCGGCACGGCGGCCACGGTCTCCTCGGTGCGCTGAACGGCCCTGGGCCGCGGCTCCGACGTGTCGCCCCGCCTGCTGCGGCGCCGAGGCAGTCCACCGGGAGTGGTGTCCACCGCTTCAGCACCCTCCACGGGCGCGGCCTGGACCGGCTCGGCACTCGGCGCGGTCACGGCGGCCGGGGCCGGCTCGGTGACGGCGGCCGGCAGTGGGCTGAAGTACTTGTGCGGTACGACCACGACCACCGAGGTGCCGAGCCAGGGCGAGTCCGCGAAGGTGACCCGGATGCCGTAGCGGCGTGCCAGGGCGCCCACCACACGCAGGCCCAGGTTGGCGTCCTCCGACACACCGCCGAGACCGGGGCCGGTCACGGTGCCGGCGAGGGACTGCTCCGCCTCGCGCTTCTTCTCCTCGCTCAGGCCCTTGCCCGCGTCCTGGATCTCGATGCCGACGCCGTTGGGGACCTCCTTGCCGGACACGACCACGGGCTCGGTGGGCGGCGAGTAGCGCGCCGCGTTGTCCAGCAGGTGCGCGAAGATCAGCGTGAGGTGATCCACCAGGCCGCCGTCGACGCCGAGTTCGGGCAGATGGCGGAGCTGGACGCGGTCGAAGTCCTTGATCCGGCCGATACCGCCGCGGACCACGCTGAGCAGTCGCTGCGGCTCCTGCCACTGACGTCCGGGCCGGTCCGAACCGCCGAGCACGCCGATGCTGGCGGCGAGACGGTCGGCGGGGCCGATCTCCTGGTCCAGCTCCATCAGGCCCCGGGCCACCGCGGGCAGTCGCCCGTGCTCGCCCTGCATCTCGTGCAGCCGCCCACGCAGCTTGCTGGTCAGCACATGGATGCGGCTGCCGATACTGATCACGGCCTGCTCGGCCGAGGTGGAGCGGTTGAACTCCTCCTCCACGCCGATCAGCGCGGTCCTGAGGACCTTGCGCAGCTCGGCACGCAGCTCGGGGCTCGCGTCCGACTCCTGGGCGACCTCCGGCAGGATGTCGTCGATGGCTTCGCCGTCCCGCAGCCGCTTGAGCGCCTCGGGCAGATAGGTGTCACCCAGCCTGCCGACGACGGCCTGCTGGACGGCGAGCTGCTCCTGCCAGACCTGGGTCCGCGCGGCAAGTCCGGTCTCGTAGGCCTCGGTCTGCTCGACGACGCGGGCCTCGTAGGCCTCCATCTGTTCGGCGATGCGCGCCTCGTAGGCCTCGGTCTGCTCAACAGTCCGTGCCTCGTAGGCGGCCGTCTGCTCCGCCAGCCGGGCCTCGAAGGTCTTGGCCTGTTCGGCCAGCTGTCCGTCCAGGGCGGAGCGCTCGGCCGCGAACTTCCGCTCCAGGCCGGACACATGCTGCTGCCACTGCTGGGAGTGCTCGGCCTGCGAGTTGCGGAAGTCTTTGTTGGTACGGCGCAGTTGGGACTGGGTGCGGACGAGAAGCCGCACACAGACGGCACCGGCCGCGGTGGCCGCGGCACCGGCGAACGTTGCGGGTATCTGGACCTGGTCCGGTCCCGCGACCGCGGTGACGACGGTTCCGGCACCTAAGGCGATCGGCATCAGCCACCAGCTGTACCAGACGACCGGTGCCCGCGCCGCCGGGGGCGGAGTGGCAAGTTCCATCTGCATCCTTCGAAAGCAACACGATCGAACAGAGGGGGGTGTGCAGGCGCCGTACGCGTCGAACACGCAGCGCAAGGCGACCGAGTGTGTTCGGATCAACTCGCAGCGCCGCAGGGGAGCTTATCGGGTTTGTGATCGAAAGGATCAACCACCCTCCGCATGACGGTGAGTATTCGATCACGCTCCGACACGAGTGTTCATATCGAAAAATCCCTTCACCGTCTCTCCATCACGCGCAGGGCGGAGTGATCCAACCGTCGGGGCATGGATGACAGGGCATGGCATGTTCAGCCCTACTCGTGATGATCTCGAGGAGACGTACAGATGAGTTCCCTGTCGGGTTCCTCCACCGCGGCGCCCACCGCGCCCGGCCGACTGCCCTTGATCGGACACGGACACCAACTCGCCCGCCGCCCCTTGGACTTCCTGGACTCCCTGCGCCACCAGGGCAGCGTGGTACGGATCCTGATCGGACCAACCTCCGCCTATGTCGTCACCGACCCCGCCGTCACCCGCAGAGTTCTGGTGACGGAGGTCGACGCCTTCGCCAAGGGCGGGAAGATCATCGACGCGTTGCGGGTGTTCTTCGGCGACGGGCTCGCCACCATCGCCGACGGCGACCTGCACATGAAACACCGGCGCCTGATGCAGCCGATGTTCAACAAGGCGCACATCGCCACCCGGGGCGACGTGATGATCGAGCACGTACGGGCCGCGACCGCCGCGTGGACGCCTGGGACCCCACGTGAGACGTACGAGGACATGAACGACCTCACCCTGTCGACCTTCCTCGTGGCCCTCTTCGGTTCGGGACTGCCGTCCCATGTCGAGGAGGAGTTCACGAGTCTCATGCCGGCGATCATGCGCGGCACGATCCGGCAGACCATCCTGCCGGGCTGGGTGACCAAGCTTCCGTTGCCGGCGAACCGGGCGCACGAGCGGCACGTGGCCCGGCTGCGGGTCCTCATCGACCAGGCCATCGACCACCATCGCGCGCAGTTGGCGGTCGCCGCACCGGGCGCCGCCGCACCGCCGGCGGGCTGCCCGGCGCACAACGGCGTCGGCCGAACCTCCGAACAGGCGCCCGGCAGTGGGCTCTTCTCCACCCTTCTCACCGCCGACGACCCGGAGACGGGCCCCCTCTCCCACCAGCAGCTCCAGGACGAGGCGATCACGCTCCTCACCGGTGCCATCGAGACGACGGGCACCACGCTCGCCTGGGCCCTGTACGAGATCAGCCGGAACCCGCGGATCGAGCAACGCCTGCACGAGGAACTCTCCACGGCCTGCGGCGACCGCCCGCTCACACAGGAGGACCTGCCCTCCCTCCCCTACATGCGCAGTGTCCTGAAGGAGACCATGCGCATGTACGGCCCCGCCTGGCTGGTCACCCGCACCACCACGCGCCCGGTGACACTCGACGGGTATCCGATACCCGAGGGCGCGGACGTCGTCTACAGCCCGTACGTCCACCAGCACGACCCCGAGGTCTACGCCGACCCCGCCGCCTTCGACCCGGACCGCTGGGAGCCCGAGCGGGCCAAGGACCTCAACCGCGCCTCGTTCCTCGCCTTCGGCGACGGCCGCCGCAAGTGCATCGGCGAGGAGTTCGCCTGGACCGAACTCCTCATCATCCTCGCCACCGTCCTCCAGCGCTGGCGTCTGACCCTCACGTCGGCTCCCCCGCGCCCGCAGGCCATCGTCACGGTCAAGCCGGACAAGCTGTCGATGACCCCGCACCCGCGTACGGCGTAGCGGCGAGGAGCCTCCCCGGCGCTCGGCTTCCACAGCGCCGAGCGCCGGATGACGGTGCCGGTCACTCTCTGCGGAGCGTGCGGTTGGCGCCCGCGGCGGCCGTCGTCGCGAGCAACCAGCCCAGGCAGACCAGGACCACGGCCGCCCACTGGAGCCCGCCGCGCGGACTGAACGCCTGCTCCTGCCCGAAGTCGACGAGCGGCAGCACCAGGTCGAAGGTGTAAATGGCCGCCTGGAAGCGGGGCGGCTTGCCGGGGTCGATCGGTTGCGGGGGCCAGCGGGTGAACAGGAGGATCCCGCTGAGCATGATCGCGCACAGCCACCACACGGCACGCATCGGCCGGTAGCCGTAGCCGACGGTGATGTCCTGGAGGTGGCTCCACACGCGGCCGGGCCACGGCAGTGTGGTGCGCAGCCGCCGTTGTTTGGCGAGCAGGACGGTGCGGGCGTCGCCGTCGTGGCCATGCAGCCGGTAGGCGGCCGCCAGTTGCTCGTACGGCTGCGGGGTGAATCCCTCGGGGTCGCGGGCGAGCAGCGGAAGCCGTTGCGGGGCCGGGAGTTGGGGCAGCAGACTGTCGTACACCGCGCCCTCCATGCGCAGCGCCGTGGGCCAGCTCTCCGGGGTGCCGTTCAGGACGGTCACGCGGGCGTGACTGAGGTCGACGGTGCCGTGTACGGGCTCACGAAAGCGTATGTCGAGTTCGGAGGCGGTGGAGCGGCGGCTGAGGAGGGCCGGCTGTCCGGCCGGTGCCTCGACGAGTCCGTCCTTGAAGCAGAACCGGCTGCGCACGGTGATGCTGCTCATGGAGAGCCGGCCGCGTGCGGTGAAGCCGTCGCAGAGGTTGAACTCGGCGCCGACGTCTATGCCGTGGGCGCGCAGGGCGGGCCGCCCGTCCTCGGCAGCGAGCGACGCCTCCTCGAAGAGGGCGCCACCGCCCACCTTCGCGTCGCACAGGTCGACGGTGCCTTCGGCGACGAGCCCGCCCCGGCAGTTCAAGTCCCCTCCTATGTGCAGCCGGTTGGCCTTGAGCGCCGACCCCGAGGGGTTGCGCAGCTCGGCGCGTTTGAGGACGACGCTGCCGCGTACGGAGGTGTCCCGCAGGTCGGTGCAGCCGTGGACGCGGAGTCCCGAACCGGCCTGGATGTCTCCGCCGACGGTGGCACACAGCAGTTGCAGCGCTCCCTCGCCACGGCGGTGGCCGTGCCCGGTCAGGTGGCTGTTCTCCAGGTGCAGGGTGCCGCCGATCGAAGCCCCGTACAGATCCATCGGCCCTCCCACCCGGCACCCGGTGATCTCGCACTGCCGCCCGATCGTGACGCCGACCGCGGAGAGGCCGGGCAGCACGCAGTCGCGCAGCTCCAGGGCGCCCAAGGAGGCGCCGTCGAGGCAGGGGGCCTGCTCGAAACGGCAGTTACGAAGCCGCAGGGTTCCCGCGACGACCGCCTCGGCCAGGTCGAGCCGCCCGGTGATCGTCACGTTCCTGAGCCTCAGCCGCGGCAGGTGACCCGGCTCCGCCGGCGGCGGTGCGTGCAGCAGCCGACGGACGACCGAGGCCCGGACCTCGCCCCCGTCCGCGTACCACTCCCCCCTGCGGAAGGCGGTCCACATCCCCCGCTCACTCCCGCTCCACCCACCCGGCGCCATGCTGCCCGACACGTCAACTCCACCTCCAGCAACGGAAACCGCTGCGTCACTACCCGGGGGGCGCGCGGGGCAACCGAAGGCGCTCCGTGATTTCTTGGACAGACGTCCAGTTATAATGGACACCTGTCCAAGAAATGTGGATGAGAACGCGGCAGAGAACGCGGAAGTCGACGAGGAGTTTGCTGACGATGGACACGGTCGCGAACGTGCTGGTGGGCCTGGTGGCCGCACTGCACGCGTACATCCTGGTGATGGAGATGTTCCTGTGGGAGAAGAAGCCGGGGCGGGGGCTGCACGGGTTCGACCCGGAGATGGCCCGCGCGACCGCGCCGATGGCCGCCAACCAGGGGCTCTACAACGGGTTCCTGGCCGCCGGCCTGGCGTGGGGACTGATCGCCGCTGATCCGACCGGCTTTCGCGTGCAGGTGTTCTTCCTGGTGTGCGTCGTGGTCGCCGGGGTGTACGGCGCGGTCACCGCGAATCGCCGCATCCTGTTCGCGCAGGCGCTGCCCGGCGCGCTCGCCCTCGCCGCAGTACTCGTCGCGCGGTGACGCCGGAGGACCCGCGGGCCGCCCGCACCCGGGAGAGGCTGCGGCAGGCGCTCCTGGCGGAGTGCGCCGAGCGCCCGCTGGAAGAGGTCGGCGTCGCCGCGCTGGTGCGACGGGCCGGGGTAGGCCGCGCCACGTTCTATGTGCACTACGCCGACCTGGAGGCCCTGGCCGTCGACGCCTGCGCCGATGTCGTACGGGAAGCAGTGGACGCGCTGCACGCGTGGCGCGGCCGCCCCGACCCGGTGTCCGCGCCCGACGCCCTGCTCGCGTTCTTCGCCGACCTCGCCCCGCACGCCGCCCTCTACCGCACGCTGCTGACCCCGGGCGGGGGCGGCCCACTCGGCCATGTCCTGCACCGGGATCTGCGCGCCCGCAGCCTGGCCGAGCGCACCCTCGTGGGCGCTCCGGACGCCCCACTCGTCGCCTCCGCCGTCGCCGCCACCTTCGCCGGGGTCCTCGCCGACTGGCTGCACGGTCTGCTCGAGGGCGGCCCCGAGGAAGTGGCCCACCAGGTCTGGCAGTTGCTGGTCGCCCTGCACAGCAGCCGGTGAGCCCTCATTGGCAGGCCACGTAGTCCCTCGTGGCGGGCCACGCCTCCACCCCGTCGGAGGTGCGTACGTACGCCGTCTCCTCGTCGTCCGCCAGCCAGAGCGCCCAGTCCTTGAAGCGGTATCCGGTGTCCCGCGCGTCGGCGGGCATGGGCACGGCCCCGTCGTACGCGGAGGTGAGCAGCTCCGTCCCGAGTGCCCCGTCCGGATCACGGGCGTACTGCCTGACGTCCTCGCCGTCGCCCAGGTCGAGGAAGTGCACGTTCTCCCAGTCGCAGTGCTCCGGTCCCGTCCGGCTGCTCACCGTCGTGGTGGGCACACGACGGCCGTCCCGGTCGGTCCAGATCTCGTACTTGGTGTCGGTGAAGCTCGCCGGGAGTTCGGCCGGGTCGCAGGAGGCGCTGGTCTCCGGGCCCCAACCGGGGCGTTCCGGCTGGTCCTTGGCCACGACGACGGCAACCTTGGTCCGGCCGTCGACGTCGTACGAGAACAGGACCCGGCCGTCTCCCTTGCGCTCCACCCGGTAGCCACGGTCTGGCAGTTCGGGCTGATACATGTCGAAGTACGCGTTCAGGCCTTCCTCCGGCGTCGCGCCGCCGTCGCTCTCGCCCCACCCATCCCCTCCGTCGCCCGAGTAGATCCCGCTGTCGCACTCCAGCGCCCGGCCGGCCGCGCCCGAACTCTCCTCGAATTCCCGTGGGCTGCCATCGGCGCTCTCCGTGAACGGAACGTCCAGCGGCCCGGCGTACGGCGTGGCCGGGGGCGTGCCGGTGATCACGAGGTCCTCGCGGATCCCGTCGTCGCACCCCAACGCCGTCAGGCCGAGCAGAACCACCGTCGCCACAATCCCCTTGCGCATTCCCACCCCTGTCCTCCGAACGCCGCGTCCCTCCTACGACGCCGGAGTGGCGTTGATCGTTCGGTGGCGAACGCGCCTCAGCGGGCGGCCTGGAACGTACGCCGGTACGCCTGCGGCGAGACGCCGATCGCTGCGTGCAGGTGCTGCCGGAGCGAGGTGCCGGTCGCGAAGCCGACCTCGCCGGCGATCTGGTCCACCGAGAGGTCGCTGGACTCCAGCAGATGACGGGCCCGGGCGACACGCTGCTGAATGAGCCAGCGCCCGGGACTCATGCCCACTTCGTCCTGGAAACGGCGGGCGAAGGTACGCAGGCTCATCCGGGCGTTGCCGGCGAGATCGGTCAGTGTCAGTGGGTCGCCCAGACGTTCGAGGGCCCATGCCCGGGTCGCGGCCGTGCTCGTCGCCGAGGGTTCGGGCACGGGCTGTTCGATGTACTGGGCCTGGCCGCCGTCGCGCCAGGGCGGTACCACACAGCGCCGGGCCACCTTGTTCGCCAGTTCGCTGCCGTGGTCCTCGCGGACGATGTGCAGACAGACATCGACACCGGAGGCGGCACCGGCGGAGGTCAGGATCGTGCCGTCGTCGACGAAGAGCACGTCCGGGTCCAGCGCCACATGCGGGAACATCCGCCGGAACTGATCGGCCAACTGCCAGTGCGTGGTCGCCCGCCGCCCTTCCAGGAGACCGGCCGCCGCCAGGACGAACGCGCCCGTGCAGATGGAGACGATCCGGGTACCGGGCCGGATGAACGCGAGCGCCGCGGTGATCTCCTCGGGGAGCTCCGCGGTGACGTTCGCCGGAGTGATGGGCGCGATCACCACCGTGTCCGCCGTGCGCAGCACCTCGGGGCCGTGCTCGACGGTGACCGAGAAGTCCGCGTTACTGCGCACCGGCCGCCCGTCGACCGTGCAGGTCAGCACCTCGTACCGACCGTCCGCCGCGCCGAAGATCCGGCTGGGGATGCCCAGCTCGAAGGGGTAGACGCCGTCGAGTGCCAGGACCACGACCCGCTCCACATGCCGCATGGCACGATCCTATCGAACATTGGCAATCATGCCATTTTCTTGTCGGGCGAACCCCGGCAGGCTGGGACACCATGAGCACTGTGAACGCGATGAACACCATGCGAGCCATCAGTCAGGACGTCCTCGGTGGTCCCGAGGTCCTCAAAGAAGTACAGGTGGAGCGCCCCACACCACGCACGAACGAGGTACTGGTCCGCGTGCGCGCCGCCGGGGTCAACCCGACCGACTGGAAGCACCGCGCCACCGGCGGATTCCTCGGCGAGCCGCCCTTCGTCCTCGGCTGGGACGTCTCCGGCGTGGTCGAGGCGACGGGGATCGGCGTCGCCCGCTTCCAGCCCGGGGACGAGGTCTTCGGGATGCTGTCCTACCCCTTCGGGCACGGTTCGCACGCCGAGTACGTCACCGCTCCGGCCCGCGCCTTCGCGCACAAGCCGACCGGGATCGACCACACGCAGGCGGGCGCGCTTCCGCTGGTCGGGCTGACCTCGTGGCAGGCCCTGGTCGAGATGGCCGACCTGCGGCCGGGGCAGCGGGTACTGATCCACGCGGCGGCCGGCGGGGTCGGGCACGTGGCCGTGCAGATCGCCAAGGCGCGGGGCGCCCACGCGATCGGCACGGCGAGTGCGGGCAAGCACGACTTCCTGCGCGGGATCGGCGTGGACGAGGCGATCGACTACCGGGAGACCGACTTCACCGAGGTCGTCCGGGACGTGGACGTCGTCCTGGACACGATCGGCGGCGAGACCGCCCTGCGCTCGCTGCGCGTGCTGAGGCCCGGCGGAATCGTGGTCTCGATCCTGCCGGTCGGCTCCGACGAGCTCTACGAGGAGGCCGAGCGACTCGGCGTACGGGCGATCAGGATGCTCGTCGACGCCTCCCACACCGGTATGAAGGCGATCGCGGACCTCGTCGAGGCGGGCAAGCTGCGCGCCACGATCGCCGCGACCTTCCCGCTGGCCGATGCCGCCAAGGCACACGCGCTCGGGGACACCGGCCGGACCACGGGGAAGCTGGTTCTGGTCGTCGACTGAAACGGGTCGACCAGAAGGTGTGGACTAGAACGTGAGCACGGGCTTGATCGCCTTGCCCGCGCCCATGTCCCGCACCGCCTGCTCGATGTCGGCGAACGGGTAGTGGCTGATCAGGCGGTGCAGCGGGAGCCGTCCCTCCTTGACCAACTGGACCAGGGCGGGGATGAAGGTCTGTGTCTCGCTGTCGCCGAGGGTGAGGCCCTCGATCCGCTTGCCGGGGATCAACCCGTTGACGTCCAGGGCGACTTCGGTGCCGAACGGCGGGGCGCCGACCACGACCAGCGTGCCGCGGGCGGCGAGCGCGTCAACGCCCATGCGCAGCACGGCGACACTGCCCGTGGTCTCCACGACACCGTCGGCGCCCTGGCCGCCGGTGATCTCGGCGAGCGCCGCCACGATATCGGCCTGGCCGGCGTTCACGGTGTGGGTGGCGCCCAACTCCTCGGCCAGCGAGAGGCGTTCGCCCACTTTGTCGACCGCGACGATCCGCGTCGCGGGGGTGAGGGCGGCGGCCATCACCGCGGACAGGCCGACGGCTCCGGCACCGAGCACGACGACGGTGCTGCCCAGGCGCGGCTTCAGTACGTTCCAGACGGCACCGACTCCGGTCTGCACCCCGCAGCCGAGCGGGGCGATGGACTCCAGCGGCGCGTCCGGGTCGACCTTGACGAGGCTGCGCTGGTCGACCAACGCCCGTTCCGCGAAGGACGACTGCCCGAAGAAGTGGCCGCCGAGCGGCGTTCCGTCGCGGCTGATGGTGCTGGTGCCGTCGGCGCGGCGGCCGCCGATGAGGTTCAGCGGCAGCCAGGTGGCGCAGTAGGCGGGATGCCCGTCACGGCAGTTGTGGCAGCCGCCGCAGGAGGTGAAGGACAGGACGACGTGGTCAGCGGGGGCGATGCCGGTGACATTCGGGCCGACGGCCTCGACGACTCCCGCTCCCTCGTGGCCGAGGACGCCGGGCAGCGGGAAGGGCAGACCGCCGCTCGCCGCACCGAGGTCGGTGTGGCACAGACCGGTCGCCACCATACGGACGAGGGCTTCGCCGGGGCCGGGCTCATCGAGTTCCACGTCGGTGAGCGTGAACGGCGCTCCCCCGGACTCGACCACGGCCGCGCGCGTGGTGATGGACATCGTACGAACTCCCATGGTGAGCGGCTCAGTCGAGCGAGACGACGACGGACTTGACCTTGGTGTAGGCGGCGAGCGCCTCGGGCCCGTACTCGCGGCCGAAGCCGGAGTCCTTGACCCCGCCGAAGGGAATCGCGGGGTCGAGCATCGCCCAGTCGTTGATCCAGACGATGCCCGCCTGGAGCCGGTCGGCAACGCGGTGGGCGCGGGCGAGGTTGCGGGTCTGGATGCCCGAAGCCAGGCCGTACGGGGTGGAGTTGGCCAGTTCGACGGCCTCGTCCTCGGAGTCGAAGGGCTGGACCGTGAGGACGGGACCGAAGATCTCCTCCTGGATGACGCGGGAGTCGTTGGACAGGTCGGCGATCACCGTGGGCTGGTAGTAGTAGCCGCCGTTCAGGTCGAGTCGCTCGCCGCCGCAGACGACGCGGGCGCCTTCCTTGCGGGCCAGGTCGACATACTCCTCGACCTTTCGGAGGTGCTTCTCCCCCGCCATCGGGCCGACGGCCGTCTCGGGCGCCCGGGGGTCGCCGACCGGGACGCCGGGGACGGCGTCGGCGAGGATGCCCAGCAGTGTGCTGTACACCGAGCGCGCCACCAGCAGCCGTGGGCCGCCCATGCAGAACTGCCCGGAGTTGAAGACGAAGCCCTTGATGACCGCGCCGACCGCCTTCTCCAGGTCCGCGTCCTCGAAGACGAGGTGGGCGGCGTTACCGCCCAGCTCCATGGTGACGGGCTTGAGCGCCTCGCCCGCGACGCTCGCGGCGTGCCGGCCGACCGCGGTCGACCCGGTGAAGGCGAGCTTGTCGATCCCGGGGTTGCGCAGCAGCGCCTCGCCCGCGACGGGGCCACTGCCGGTGACGACGTTGACGACGCCGTCCGGGACACCGGCCTTCTGGAGCAGCCGGGCCATGTACAGGGCGCTCAGCGGGGTCTCGTCGGCGGGCTTGTGGACCACGGTGTTGCCGGCCGCGAGCGCCGGGGCGAGCTTCGAACTGGACAGGATCAGCGGGAAGTTGCTCGTTTCTCGGGACGACTCGCCGCCCGAATCGAAGACATATGTCAATCGAACATATCAAACCGTCCCCTCCGACCTGGAGAAACGCTAGATCATGCCTCCTCAGTCAGCACCACGTCAGCACGGTGCCGGGTCAGCGCCCCATCCATCACCATGACTGCCCGGCCGGTGGCGTCAGGGGTGAGGTGCCCGTACGTGTCCGCCGTCTCCGTGATGCTCTTGTGCCCCAGCCACCGGGACACGTCCAAGAGTGGCAAGCCGTTGCTGAGCGCGGTCGAGGCGAACCAGTGGCGCAGGTCGTGAGGCGACCACCCATAACCCAGGGTATTCACTACCTTACGGAAAGCATACGAGTAGTTCGAGGTGGCCACCAGGGTTCCGGTCATCGTCTGGAACAGGGCGCCGTCCGGACCGGTGCCGTAACGAGCCACGTGCTCACCCACGGCGTCGGACAGGTGCGTCGCCAACGGGATGTCCCGCCAGTCCCCCTTCCTACGGTGCTTCAGCGGGCCCAGGACGGCCCCCTTGACGCCCTTGACGCGTATAACCTGGCGGCGGAGCCTCACACGGTCGTCGAGGAAGTCTCCGACCCGCAGGCCGAGCATCTCGCCCTTCCGGAGCCCGAGGCCCGCCATGAGCCAGACGGAGAGCGCCCACTCCCGGCGGAACTCGTCCGCGATGTCCTGCACCTGCCGAGCAGACGGGAGGAGCATCTCATCCACAGCCCGGCTCGGCAGCAGGGGCAGCTTGGCAGCAACGAAGGGATGCCGGCCGACATCACCGTTGTTCACGGCGGCCGTGAGGACCGCCTTCAGGGGTATCGTGTACGCCTGCACAGAGTGCGCAGAGAGCCCTCCGGCCGTCATGTGGGCACCCAACCGCTCGATGTCCTCGGGGCGTATCGAGGTCAGCAGTCGTTCTCCCATGAAGGGGAAGACGTGCAGCCGGAAGCCCCGCTCGTACGTGCTCTCTGTGTTGGGTGCGAGGTGCTGACGTTCGAGCCACGCCTCCGCGTACGTCCGGAGCGGTACGGCGCCCCGCTTGGGATCGAGGTACGTGCCTTCCCGCTTGGCGCTCTCCATCTCTACGCCGTGGTCGTCGGCCTCGCGCTTGGTCGGGAATGACCTCTCGCGCTGCCGACCGGACCGGCCTCCCGGCTCCCGGTATCTGACCGTCCAGGGGTGGCCGCATCTGGTCTTCTCACACGGATAGTTCTTATTCTTGTCGTCGGTCTTGCACTTCTGGAAGACGGTGGCCAAGTGGCGTCCTTTCGGCCTTGGGCGCTGGGCGACAACCTCACCCGTAGTTGCGGTCGAGGTAGGTCACGACATCGCGCTCTCGGAAGCGCAGGAGGCGCCCGACTTTCTGCGGCTTGAGCCCCCAGGCGCGGTACTTGTTCTTGACGGTGATCTCGCCGACCCTGAGCCATGCAGCCACTTCTTCCGGCGTCAGCAGCCGGTTGCTCCCACCGGCGGTCAAGGCGCCACCCGCCCGTTTGTCTCCGCGAGATCCCGGACAGGCACGAAGTCGGCGAGCAGACCAGAGGGGACTGCCAACCGGGGACGGAAACGGGCAGGGGGTATCGCGGATCGACACATAGGTGGAGTTCCTTGAGGAGGAGCGCACAGAGCGACTGAGCGGGATCAGCAACACCAGAGAGTCCACGTCAACTCGACGCGGATATCGCTTCCTTTCAGCGGACGGCGCTGCCGATTTCAGGGAGGTCGAGGTCGCAGACGGGGCCGCTCATTGCCTCCTTGTACATTGCGGCACTACCGGCTGCGTCCACAGCGGCTCCACCGCCAAGCACAGCCGCTGCGAACGCCCCCAATGGTCGTCACGATCGCCGGTTTGGCTAACCGGCAATCGTCGGCTATGTTGCGCGTCGCCTCAGATGACGCCCCGGGCCAACTGCCATCAGGAAGCCAACTGATACGACCGCAAAGCCGGGATCTCCTCGTCCGAGGCAACCGCCAGTAGGCCGTCATCCGTGAGCTGGTTGAGACTTCGCGCAGCGAGGCGCTCGGCGACGCTGACGGCCTGTGCCACTTGCCGTGCCGTGGCACCGGGATACACCGCTACACACGCGAGCACGGCACGATCGCCGCGATAACGCCGTTGCAAGAGATCCTCGCCGAACAGGCCGGCCGCGCAGACGCAGAGTCCGGTGAATACGGCAACTTAGTCAACCACTGTTTGGCCACCCCAAGCCTTCAGCCCGCCAAGGACAAAGAGGACGACTGAAGTGAAGCGGTCGGATCGGATAGCGGATTCAGACAGATGCACCTCCCAAGTACGGACCATGCCAGCACGGCAACCTCGCACGGCTGGGTCTCAGAGTTGTTAGCCACTCTGCCGAGTAGCCCCGCCGTCTGACCTGGTGTTTTCCGGGACGTTGTACGTTGACATAGCCCCGGCGGAGGTATCCAGTCCTTTGAAGTTCTTTCTCGTCCGCCGTGAGCGAATTTGCCCTTTGTCATCTAATCGAGGCGTTTGGCAACGAACTCAGCCGTTTCGGCTTTTGTGACAGTGAACCTAGTCGTGCGGGGTGAGCACGCTGGGGGTGTTGTATGGCCGTACCGGCTGGGGCGGACGGGGCCGTGCCGTACGTCGAGGTGTCGTGCGTGGATGGCAGGCGTGAGCGTCGACGGCGTACGTTTTGGGACTGCGTGTCGGTCAGGTTCGAGGACGCGGTTCCGGTACGGCCGTTTCGGTGGCCGCCGGGTGGACCCCATTTCCCGGGCTGGTACTGGGCGGCGACGACCGGGCAGCATGTCGGCTTCGAGTCATGGCTGGAGCGGGACCATCTCGTGCTCATGGACTTCGATCCCGCCGTGGTGGGTGTCGCCTCCCAGCCGTTCTGGCTGCACTGGCACGACGGTTCGCGTGAGCGTCGGCATGCCCCGGACTTCTTTGTGCGCCGCGCGGATGGCTCGGCCGTGGTCGTCGATGTCCGCGCCGACGATTGGATCGCGCCGCGCGATGCCGAAGCCTTCGAAGTGACGCGCCGGGCCTGCGCCGAGGCCGGGTGGGGCTTCGAGCGGGTGGGGACCCCGGAGGCGGTGCTGCTGGCGAACGTGCGGTGGTTGTCGCGCTACTGTCACCCCCGCTGCCGTCAAGGTCCGGTCGCTGCCCGGCTGATGGACGTCTTCTCGCAACCGGGGCCCCTGATGCCCGGGGCCGATACGGCCGGCGACCGGCTCGCAACGCTGCCCGTGCTGTTCCACCTGCTGTGGAGGCAGGAATTGTCCGCCGAGGGGATGGCGGTCGAACTGCTGGGCCCGCGCACGGTCGTCCGGCTGTCCGGTGGAGGTCCCGGATGAAGGAGAAGCGGCGACGGGTTCCGCCGACTGCCCGGATCGCAGAGTTCCCCAAGACGGCCGCTGACCAGGCTCGTTGGTGGGAGGAGCACATCCTGGAGGTGCTGCAACGGTCTGCCGCCGGATGCACTCCAAGGGGCGGTGCCACGACCGGAGTTCGACCCCAGGCGGCATTCGCTGGCCGAACTCGAGCGAGCCAAGGCGGCCGAGCTGACGGCAGCGGGCCATCCGATGACAGCCAGCGGCATCAAGCAGCGGCGCCAGCGATATCACCGCGACGGGCTTGTCGGGCTGGCCGACGGCCGGTCGGCCAAGCAACTGCCGACGTTCGGCCGGATCGCCCCAGCGGTGGTCGAAGCAATGCGGCAGGCGATCGCCGAGACGGCCGATGCCTCCTCAAGGACGGTCCGATTCACCATCTGGCGGACGAAGCAGATCCTGGCGTCCCGCGAGGATGCCCATGACATCGAACTGCCTACGGAGCGCACGCTCTACCGGCTCTTCGACAAGCTGGCCGCAGGCACACACGCGACCGGTTCGGCGACCACTCGCCGCTCGGTGCATGCGCGTCCGGCCGGCCCGTTCGGGGAAGTACCGGCCATCGCGCCGGGCGAGTTGATGCAGATCGACTCCAGTCCGCTGGATGTCCTGGTGCGGCTGGACAACGGCATCGCGGAGAAGGTCGAGTTGACCGCACTCGTCGACATCGCCTCCAGGTCGATCACTGCGGCGGTCCTGCGGCCCACGACGAAGGCAGCCGACGCCTCCGCCCTCATGGCCCGCAGCATCACACCGGAGACAATGCGTCCGGGCTGGCCAGAGGCACTGCGAATGTCCCGGTCGGCGCTGCCCCACGAGCGGCTGCTGGCCCTGGACGAGCGGCTGGAGCACGCGGCGGCAAGACCGGTGATCATTCCGGAGACGATCGTCTGCGACCACGGCAAGGTCTTCATCTCGCACAACTTCCGTGCCTCCTGCCGCTTCTTGGGTGTCACACTGCAGCCGACACACAAGGCGTCCCCCTTCGAGAAGGGCGTGATCGAGAAGACCCTGGGTTCGGTGTCAACGCTGTTCGCGCAGTTTGTCGCCAGATACACCGGCCGGTCGGTGGACCGTCGCGGCCGACGCTTGGAGGACGGACCGTTGTGGTCTCTGCCCGAGCTGCAGGAACTGCTGGACGAGTGGATCGTCACGGTCTTTACCGACCGCAGGAGCTCGTGCACCGGCTCTGAACTGCGGCGATTCATAGACTACATGTTCGTGACGACGGGGTGGGGTGGTTGCGGTAACTCGTTGCGGGGGCTCGTGGGATGGCCCGTCCACCGGGACGGTGGACGGGCCATGTCCGAGGCAGGCATCCCCGAGTGGGCCCTCGTGTTACTTGCGCCAGAACAGGTGGTGCGTCACGCCGCTCGGGCTGGGAACGACCTCCAGGTGAAACCGGTCGAGCAGCTCATCGGGTGACTCCCAGAGTCGTAGTCCGGACCCGAGCTTCACCGGCGAGACCGCCACGTGCATGGTGTCGACGAGGTCGGCGTCGAGGAACTGCCGGATTGTGGTGACTCCGCCGCCGAGTCGGACGTCCTTGCCCTGCGCCGCCTCCCGTGCCTGCTCGAGGATCGTGGCGGGGTCGCCATCGACGAAGTGGAACGTGGTGTCGGAGAGCGTGAACGAAGGACGCTTGTGGTGGGTCATGACGAACACCGGGGTGCGGAACGGGGGCTCGTCACCCCACCAGCCGCGCCACTCATGGTTGTGCCAGGGCCCGCGCTGGGGCCCGAACTTGTTGCGGCCCATGATCTCGGCACCGATGTTGCGCGCGTAGTCCCGCGTGAAGTAGTCGTCGAGTCCCCGGCTCCCTCCGGGGTCGGTGCGCATGGGCCAGCTCGCGGTGGCGCCGGCCCACGCGAACAGCCTCGCGGGATCGACGCCGTGACCGAACGGATTCTCGAGGCTCTGGTCCTCACCGGCGCCGATGCCGTCACTCGAGACGTTGAAGTTCTGGACTCTCAGTAGCTGAGCCACGTGTTCCTCCTGTGTTGATCGATAACTGTGGTGAGACTCTCCGGGCCGGAAAAACTCATCGCTGTGTTCGTGACCGGTCAGAAACTGGGCTACTTAGTGTCCTGATCTGTGAGGTCGGCGGACAGACGGGCTTCGAGATCGGCGACGCGGCGGTCTTGGAAGCGGAGGTTGGAGCGGGCGGCCTTGAGTCGTTCGTCCAGGGTGCGGTTGTCTGCGGTCAGTTGGCGGACCCTTTGTTTGAGGGTGGTGTTTTCGGTGGTGATCCGCTGGATGGCTTCCTCGGTCCACTCGGCCTGCAAGTCGCGGATCTGACCGAGGAGTTCGCCGATGCGGGTGCGTTGGGCGAGGGTCTCTGCGTGCGCAGCCTTGAGGGCGTCCTCGGCGTTCAGTGCGCGTTCGCGCCAGGTTGCCTCGGGCTCGTTGTCCTGGTTGGCGAGTATGCGGGTGCGGTGTTCGCCGGCCTCGGCGATCGCGGTGGCGACGGCGGATCTTGCTGCGGGGTTGTCGTAGAGGAAGGTGCGGGAGACGTCCGCGCGGCGGGCGACGGCGGCGACGCTGACCTGGGCTTTCTCGCGACGGATGCGGGTGATGGCGTCATGGACGCGTTGGAGGGCGGCCTCGGTTTTGTGCCGTCGGGCGGCGAGAGCCGCGGCGGTGCGGGGTTCGGGGACGGTTGCGGAGTTCATGCGATGTCCTGTTCGGGATCGTCACCGTCGGTTGTGCACGTATCGCTGTACTCGTCTGGCTCAGCGCCGCCTGCGTGGGCGAGGTCGGATGCGCGGAAGGCAGTGGACCACACGCGGTGGAAGTAGTCCTGGGGTTTGCGCAGGTCCAGGGCGAGTGCGTCGTCGAGGAGGCCGAGGCCGGCCAGGGCTTTCTCCAGGCCGTCGATGGCGCGGGCGGTGGGCTCGAAGTAGCGGTGGAGGTAGTCGGCGGTGGCGTCGTCGGGGGCGCCCTCGGCCAGCAGCCGCCACTGTTCACGCTTTCGCTGCCAGTAGAGGAGGTCGGCGCCGGACAGGACGAACTTGTCGCAGTTGTGGCAGTCGAGGTTCCAGGGGCAGGCGCCGCCGTCAACGACGGGCTGGAAGGTGCAGAACCCGCCCTCGGCGGGTGTGCTGCGGCGGGACAGGTCGATCGCGAGGGACTGGGCCTGCTCGCGAGTGAGCGGGGTCGTCGGCTCGGTGAGGAGTTCTCCGGGGTTGCCGGTGCCGGGGCCGGTGACCCAGACGTGCTGGAGGACGTCCTCCAGGTCGGACTGGGTCAGGTGGATGTAGTGCTCGGCCATCCGCTCGGAGACGTGGCCGAGGTAGCGGCGGACGTGGGTCAGGGTTGCCCCGGCCCGCAGTAGGCTGGTCGCCAGACTGTGCCGGGCCTGGTGTGGGACCCACCGGCCGATGTCGAGCTCGTCGATCCAGAGTTTGAAGCCCTT
Organism: Streptomyces sp. NPDC048275; assembly: GCF_040652275.1. Lineage (NCBI taxonomy): Bacteria > Bacillati > Actinomycetota > Actinomycetes > Kitasatosporales > Streptomycetaceae > Streptomyces > Streptomyces sp. NPDC048275. The sequence continues at coordinate 4,326 of NZ_JBEZLR010000094.1, read as the reverse complement.
GTGGAACCACTTGTAGGACAGTGGCGTGCGTCCGTTGCGGTTGCGCTGGTTCGTCGGGAACAGCGCCATCTGGGCCCGTTCCTCGGCGGTGGGCGGCCGGTTGTTCCGGGTCTCGAACAAGGCGAGGGTCTTCTGCTGGCGGTCCTGCAGGAGTTGGTGGACCCGTTCGGGGATCCTCAGTGCCTGGTCGTAGTTGCCGACCTTGGTCTGGTCATGCCAGAGCATAGGGAGTCCGCCGTAACGGCCGAGGCAGTCCAGGCGGAGTTTGAGGACCTCGCTGCAGCGGCGGCCAGTGACGATGATGGTCTCCCAGGCGTCCCGCAGGCCGCGGTCGAAGGGGTCGTAGGTCTTCGCGAGCCTGCGCAGGTTGGTCTCGTCGGCGAGCGCGCGGGCGACGCCGTCGGCGAACGGCGGCCGAGCGCGGCTGACCATCCGCCCTGGGGCGGGCATGGCGGCGATGAAGGCCCGGTCCAGGCCAAGGCGTTCGGCCTCTCCCGATTCCAGGGCCCCGCGCAGGAGCCGCCGGGTGCGGTGGAAGACGCGCTGTCGGGTGTTGGCGGTCACGATCGACGGCTTGCCGTGGACGCCCCTGGCCGCGAGCGAGACGAGGCCCTCGCGCTCGCGTTGGCGCTGGTCGGCGACGAACTGGTGCATGTGCTCGGCCGTCAAGGCCCGTGGGTCGTGGCCTCGGGCGGGAGCGTGGAGTTCCAGGAAGGTGCTCAGTTCGAGACCGGCTCGGCGCATGTCGTCGAAGGTGCCTCCACTGCGGGGGCAGCTGGGTGAACGCAGGATCGCGACCAGGTGGTCCCAGATCAGGTCGCGCAGCCATTGCTGGGAGACGCCGGTGAGGTCGATGCGGATCGCGCGGCCGGTGAGCTTGCGGCCGAAGTGCTCGGTGAGGATGTAGCCGAGTTCGCGTGTCTCGTCCGGCGTCACGTAGAGAGGGTGCAGGGCGCCTGCGATGACCTGGGCGATGTAGATGCCCTCGCGGGTGACCGCCTTGCGCTGGTCCGTGTTGTCCCAGCCGAGGTCGGTCAAGGAGCGCAGGCCGTGTGCACGGCCGTAGTTCGCCAGCCGCTGCAATGGAGCCAACTCCCAGCGTCCGTGGGGCCGTTGGGTATGCCAGAACATGCCCCACTGGATCTCGGCTCTCAGCAGAGGGTGCAGGCCCTGGAGGTTGACCTGTGCGGGCCGCAGCACCGCCGCGGCAGTCGTGCACCACCGGCGGAAGGTCGGCTCGTCCGTGTACTCGACCGGAGTGGGCCGGCCGGTGCGTTCATAGCGGTTGCCCCACTGACTGGGCAGGACCGCCCCTCCGGGGCGGCCCTGGTTGCGGTAGTGCCGGTCGTGGCGGAAGCACAGCCCCAGCGGTGAGTCGGCCAGGTCAGGGCAGACCTGGACCAGGCAGTTTCCGTAGCCAGGGGCCGCTTGCTGGTCGGCGAGCCAGTCGTCGAAGTCGGCGTCGGCGCCATGACGGTCACGGTGGTGATACCACCGGAACTGATGGTGGTGGCAGAGGTCCAGGATCAGGTGGCGGGCGGGTCGGTCGGGGCAGATCCGGCATGGGCGCCCTATCACCTCCTGGCCGGGGCCGGCGGGTGGTGCCGTGCGCAGGAAGTCGGCTCGTGATGTCCCGGCATCGCGCTGCCGACGCCAGAGCATCTCGTGGGCCGAGCACAGGTCGCCGTGGCCCATCGTGGTCCGTTCACAGTCCGTGACCAGGCAGTTCCAGCGGTATACGGGGTGGTCGGGCGGGATCGTGATGATGTCCGGGCAGAACAGCGGATCGAAGGAGGGCGCGTTGATGAGCGCGGTGAGGACTTCCAGCCGGTCCCGGCCGGTGCGGGTGTCCTGCTGCGGCAGCAGGGACGTGACGGTCACTTGGCCTCACCCCAGACCGTGCGCAGGGCGGCGTCGAACGTAAGGTCATGGAGGTCGACGTGTCCGTAGACCTCGTCGACCGTGGCGGCCGAGGCCCAGCCGCCGGCGTCCCGGGCTATCAGCAGGTTGCCATCGGCGGCGTCGAGCACCGCGGAAGTGAACGTGTGCCGGAAGGCATGGGGCTTCACCAGCCCGAGCCCGGCACGTTTCCCGGCCCGGCCGAGCATCCGCCGGGCCCCGACCGGCGCCCACGGCTGTCCCGTGCGGGCGCCATGCAGCTGGACCAGGAGCATGCCGTGTCCGGCTCCGCGCGGATACTCGCCGGTGAGGTACTCGAAGTAGGTGTGCACCATCTCTGGGCTGACCCGCTCTACTTGGTCACATACGACAGCATCCGCCACTACATCCGATACACACGATCCCGACAGCGCCAGCACGAGCAGAATCGTTGACATCCAGATGCGGGGCGCGCCCGCCGCGGGCCGTTGGCGACATTCGTACAAGACCGGCAGCCGCCGCCCCCGCACTATCGCTCTATGAACGCCCACGACGCACAGCACGCGCAGCCGATGCATGTGGACCGTGACGGACCGCGGGACGCGCCGCCACTGCTGCTCATCCACGGGTCTGGAGCCTCGGGCGCCTCCTGGGGGCCGGTGGTCCCGGCCCTCGCCGCCCGTCATCATGTCGTCCGGATAGACCTCCCGGGCTGCGGCCAGTCCCCGCGCGCCACGTCCTACGACGTTCCGGCGCAGGCGGGCCGCGTGGCGGCGCTGCTCGACGAACTCGGGCTGCGCGCCGTCACCGTGGCCGGCCACTCCAGCGGCGGATACGTCTCCACCGCGCTCGCGGAGCAGCGCCCCGACCTGGTGGGTTCGCTGGCGATGATCAGCACCGGCCCGCACCTCGACGCGCTCCTGCCGCAGTCGGCCATCCTCCGCGTGATGCTGGCACCGCCCTTCGGGCCGCTGCTGTGGTGGCGGCGTTCGGATGCGATGATCCGCAAAGGCATCGGCGCCACGCTCGCCGGGCCTGCTCCCATTCCGCCCGGCATGGTCGCCGACGTGCGGAGTACCACGTACCGCGCGTTCCGCAAGGTGCTGCGCGAGAACACCGCGTACCTCGCCGAGCAGTCCGTGCCCGAGCGGCTCGCCGCTCTCGGGCTCCCGGTGCTCGTGGTCTTCGGCGCCGCCGATCCCCGTTGGGATCCGGCGTCGGCACGCCAGTACGACGTCGTGCCGGACGTGCGGGTCGAGATGCTGCCGGGCGTTGGGCACATGCCCATGCTGGAAGCGCCCGAGCCGGTGGGCCAGCTACTGCTGGACTTCGCGACCCTGTGCGCCGGAACCCCGCCGGCAGGCCCGGCCTAGACTGGCGCCGTGTTGTCGCAGGGCGTGCCACCCGCGTGGTCGGGCGTTGACATCGCAGTACCGGAGCCCTCGGACCGGCTGCCGGGCATCAGCATGGCCGGATTCCGCCACCGTGTCCCCGCGCCCGTCGACATCGCGATGGTCGCGCATCCGTCCGTCACCTTGCTCATCGATCTGAGCGACGATGACGGCCTGGTTTACGACACGCAGGGGCGGCACGGACGCGGCAGTGTCGTGATCGGCCTGGCCCCCGGGGAGCTGCGGGCGTCCGGCCTGGTGGGCGAGTGCCTGCAGATCCGGCTGCAGCCGGGTGTGGCGGCCGCAGTGCTCGGCTCGTCGGCCGGGGTCAGCGGGAGCGTGGAGTCCTTGGGGGGCGTCTGGGGCCGCGACGCCGGGCGCTTCGAGGAGCGGCTGCGTACAGCCGGATCGTGGGACGAGCGGTTCGCGATGGCGGCGGACGCCGTCCACCGGCGGATCGGGGACGGCCTGCGGGTCGATCCGGAGGTCGCCCACATCTGGAGGCGGACGGTCGCCAGCAGGGGCCGGATGCGTATCGACGGCCTGGCGGACGAGGTCGGCTGGAGCCGCAAGCGCCTGTGGGCACGTTTCCGGGCGCAGCTCGGCGTCACCCCCAAGCGGGCCGCCCAGCTGGTGCGGTTCGACCATGCGGCCCATCTGCTCGCGGCGGGTGTCCCTCCCGCCGGTGTCGCGGCCCAGAGCGGTTACGTCGACCAGTCCCATCTGCACCGCGAAGTGAAGGCGTTTACGGGGCTCACGCCGACTGCCGTCGCCGCCGCGCCGTGGCTGGCGATCGACGACGTCGCTTGGCCAGCCTCCTGGCGGGCAGGGAGGCCCGTGACAGGTGACGCACGCGGTTCCGGCCAGCGCTGAACCGCCCAGCCGCGGCCCTCACATTGCTCCCGACCGACAACTGTCCTTTGACATCCAACCTAGTCGCCCCAGGTCAGGGCATCGCACCGGACTAACTTGGCTGTCAAAGGAGTGCGCCACGAAGCGCTATGCAATCGAGTGGAGGTGAAAGACCTTCTCCGCCGGGCCGTCGCAGCGGTCTGGT
>NZ_JBEZLR010000093.1:0-40044 GCF_040652275.1 Streptomyces sp. NPDC048275 | reverse complement strand
CCGCCTTGCAGCTCGACGCACCAGACCCCGCTCACCTGCGCCGACAAGGCACCACTGCTTCCCTCCGACTTGATCCGCCGGACAGGCCCTAGCCGAGTGGCACCCTCGTGGCCTGGGAAGACGTCTCGGCGCCGGTGATGTTTGAATGCCGGGGTGACTGATTTCGACGTACTGCGTGTCTTCTGCGGGCCCGGCGGTGGACATGGCAACGAGCTCGGTGTGGTGCGCGAGGGCTCGGTGATGCCGGATCGCGACGAACGACAGGCGTTCGCCGCGAAACTCGGGTTCAGCGAGACCGTGTTCGTCGACGACCCCGAGCGCGGGGTCGTCGACATCTACACACCGACGCTGCGGCTGCCGTTCGCCGGGCATCCGTGCGTCGGGGTGGGCTGGCTGCTCGACATCCCCGAACTGGTCACCCCCGCCGGGGTGGTGGGGGTGCGGCTGGACGGGGAGTTCAGCTGGATCGAGGCACGGGCGGAGTGGGCGCCGGGGCGTACGTTGCGCCAGTACGCGTCCGCCGACGAGGTCGACGCACTCGCCGTGCCGGCGTCGGGGGAGTGGGTGTACGCCTGGGCCTGGGAGGACGAGTCGGCCGGTCGGGTGCGCGCTCGTGGCTTCCCCGGCCGCGACGACGGGATCCCGGAGGACGAGGCCACGGGAGCGGCGGCCCTGCTGCTGACGGAACGCCTCGGGCGCGCGCTGAACATCGTCCAGGGCGCCGGCTCGCAGATCCTTACGGCGCCGCAGCCCGGGGGATGGGTCGAGGTGGGGGGCCGGGTGCGGTTGCTGCGGGGCTGACGGGCGCCGGGGATTCCCCATCGGCGGCCACTCAGCGGGGAGTTCTCTGGCCGCGAATGTCACAGCGAGCGATGTTCGCGGGGGCGCGCCGAGGGGGACGATGGCGGTTATGGCGCTGACGACGCGGTTCACGGAGTTGTTCGGTGTGCAGCACCCGATCGCGCTGGCGCCCATGGGCGGATCGGCCGGCGGTTCGCTGGCGGCGGCCGTTTCTCGCGGCGGTGGGCTCGGGATGCTGGGCTCCGCGAACGGGGACCCGGAGTGGCTGGCCCGCGAGCTGCCGCTCGTTGCGGAAGCCGCCGGGAAGCCGTGGGGCATCGGTTTCCTGACCTGGCAGATCGACATCGGCGCGATCGAGCGGGCGCTGGAGCACCAGCCCAGGGCAGTGATGTTGTCCTTCGGGGACCCGAGCCCGTTCGCTGAGCGCATCCGCGCGGCGGGCACGGTACTGATCCTTCAGGTGACCGATCTGGAGGAGGCCAAACGGGCGGTCGACCTGGGGGCCGATGTCATCGTGGCTCAGGGCACCGAAAGCGGTGGGCATGGGGCCCGGCAAGGGCGTTCCACCTTGCCGTTCGTGCCGGTCGTGGTGGATCTGGCGGCACCCGTGCCGGTACTGGCGGCCGGCGGGATCGCCGACGGCCGCGGTGTCGCGGCGGCCCTGGCGCTGGGCGCCGCGGGGGCGCTCGTCGGCACCCGCTTCCAAGCCACGACCGAGGCCCTGGTGGATCCCTCGACCGCCAAGGCGATCGTCGAGGGACATGGCGACGACACCGAGCGCAACAGGGTGCTCGACATCGCCCGAGGCTCCCGGTGGCCGTCGAAGTACACCGCTCGCACCCTTGGCCACCGCTACCTCGACCAGTGGCGGGGCAGGGAAGCCGAACTCGCAGCGGACCCCAGGGCCAGGCAGGACTACCAGCACGACGTGGCGCAGGGAAACATCCCCTCGCTGCCGATGTGGGCCGGCGAGGCCGTCGACCTGATCACCGACCTGCCCTCCGCAGCCGACCTTGTAGCCACCCTGGCCGCGCAGGCCGAAGAAGCACTCGACCGTGCCGGAAGACGCTGACCGGCGCTCGCCGCATGACACACGAACCCGTGTCCACCGTCACGGGTCAAGGAGCCAGTTGCCAAGTGCGGGGTCAGCGCGGCGTGCTCGGTTTCCCTCGCCCAGCTCTGTCGTGCCCAGCCGGGTGACGACCGAGGGGGAGATGGTGGCGTCGGCAGGTCTCTCGGACGCGGCGCGCGGGGCTGTTCACGACCCTTACGCCGGGCGGCGGTACGGAGGCGGCCGGCCGGCGCCGGCGGGGAGGACGTACGAACTTCTCGCCGACTCCCCTGGCCGGCTGCGACGGTACGCTGCCGGCACGAAAGCCCCGGTCAGGTCCGCTCCGACGTGGGCTTCCGCACGGCGTGGCTCACCGCGCGGGCCAGTTCCGGGCGGCTCAGGACGTCCGTGCTGTCGAGGAACTGGTCCACAGAGCCGACGGGCGGCAGATCGCGCAGGGCCGGGTCCGTGATACGGGCCGTGAGGGCCTTGGTGAAGCGGTCGGCGCGCAGGACCTGGAAGGGCCTGGAGTGGTACGAGCGGGTGGCGGGGTCGACCCGGTCCGTCAGGTTCAGCTGGTTGTGCAGGCCCGCGACCGTCTCGTACGCGTGCGCAAGACGCTGCTCGCGGGTGCGCCAGTCCGTGGCGGCGAGGGTGGCGGTGAGGTCGGGCGTGAGGCGGGGGCCCCAGGGGGTGCGGGCGAATGCGCTGCCGAGCCACTTGCTGTAGGGCGGATAGCGGCGGTCCATCAGGAGGCACAGGCGCATGAGGTCGCGCACGAGGCGGGCGGCGACCACGGCGGATCCGAGCTCGTCACCGACCTCGCCGCAGCGGCCGACGAAGGCTTCCTCCTGGGATATGCGCTGCCACTGGCAGGCCAGGACATGGAGCCAGACATCGTGCGGGTACCAGCGGAGGGTCGTCCGTAAGGGGATGAGCTCACCGAGGCCGTCGTGGAAGACGGCGCCGCCGGTGGCTTCGGCGAGGAGTTGGGTGGGGGTGGCGAGCCAGTCCGCCAGGGTGATGTCGGACGAGGGGGCGAAGCCGAGAACGTGGGTGAACCAGGCCAAGGAGTGGGTGACTTCGACGCGGTGGTGAACGGGGCGGTCGGTGGTCTGCATGACGCGGATGTCGCGGTCGCCGGTGGGGGCGAAGTTGGTGGGGTAGCCGTGGAAGGTCTTCGGGAGGTGCTCGGCGAGTACGTGTCTGATGCGTCCCGCGTGCCGGGAGACGTCCCGGCGGCGGAGGAAGAGCTGCAGGCGGGGGCCCCATTCATGGTCGGCGGAGCGTGGGGTGTCGAAGCCGAGCACCTCGGAGCCGCTGCCCAGGCGTGCTGCGGAGTGGGGGATTCCGGGGGCGGCTTCCTCCAGCAGGGGGCGTATCGCGTCGGTGTAGAAGCGGCGGGACAGTTCCAGGCCGGGGATGAAGGTCGGCATATTCGTGATGCTCATGCCAGGGAGCCGTGCCCATTTTGTGTCGGGGCATGCGAGGTATTTTCACATCGTTGCCGCGAGACTCTCGCCCGTCACCCGGTACGACGTCCAGTCACCAGGAGTGCGGTTCCGCCGAGAACGCCTCCAGCTCTGTTGCGGCAGACTCACGGGCTGGCGGCCCGATCCGAGGCCCTCGCATGTGCGAGCGCGGCCACCGACCGTGAGCCCGCCCCCTTACCTCAACGGCTCATCACTGGTTGCGGCGTCTCACGCAGCCGGGTGTGGTGGGGTCTATGCAGCCAGAGTCTCTCGCTTCGAACGGTGGTAGCTCAGGGCCGGCCGACCGGCCGCCGGTCGAGCGGTCGCACTGGGTGGCCTTCGCCGGGATCATGCTGATGCTGAGCGGTCTGTTCGACATCATCAACGGTTTCGTCGCCTTGCTGGACGACGGCTACTACTCCACGACCTTCGAACACGGTAACCGGCTCCTCATCTTCAACTATGACTTCTGGGGCTGGGTGTGGATCTTTGTAGGCATTGCACAGGTCCTGGCCAGTCTGGGCGTCTTCATGGGGTCGAGATTCGCGCGGATCAGCGGCATCGTGCTGGCCGGTGCCTGCATGGTCGGCCAGCTGATTTTGCTGTCCGCGTTCCCTCTCTGGTCCCTGGCCACCATGGCACTCTCCGTGCTCGTCATCTACGGGCTGGTCTCCGTACCTCGCCACCTTCCGGGCGAGCGGGTCTGAACCCGCCCGGTCAGGCCGACGCCTGAGAACAGGAGTTGGCGACGGGTTTGCCTCAGCCGATGACAGTCAGCTACGACGGCGAGTGTGCGCTCTGTGTGGTGCGCCCCCGACGGTTCGGCCGGCCCCCATCTGATGTGAGGCCGGTGCGGAGCCGAGGTGGGCATCGAAGTATCCGACTCCTGGACAGAGTTCGACGTCCGCGCTGTAGGTGATGTGGTGAACTGGTTGACCTCGCTGCCGGCGGTGGTGCTGGTTGTGGGCGGGCTCTTACTCGCCCTACTGGTCGCGGCCGTGGCGCGGGTCGGCGTCCGGGCGCTCGTACCGGTCGGGGAACGGGATCGGGTGCCGCAGATCGCCACGCCCCTGATGCCGACACTCGGCGCTGCCTTCGCGATCTTTGCGGCACTCTCACTGGCCAGCGAGGCCGGCTACCTGCGCGCGGCCGAGGACTTGGTGAGCGACGAGGCGGCCGCGGCCTCCCGCCTGGCATGGGCGGCGACAAGTCCGCGAGTCCATTCGGAGCCGATCCATGCGGCACTGCTCGACTACTTGCAGACGACGCGTGCCAGGGAGTGGGAGGGTGCAGCAGCGGCGTCCGGTGACGACCCGGCCACCGCTCGCGCGATCGCACGGCTGGAGCGGAGTGTGCGCGCCGAGGCGGCCCGGCCCGATGTGGGAACCCCGACAGGCACGGAGCTGGTGGTTGCCCTGGACGGTCTCACCAGTAGTCGTCGCGCCCGCGTTGCGGCTGCCTCGCGTGACGTTCCCGCGCTCTACGTCGTCACGCTTGTGGTCAGCGGACTGGCTTTGATCGTGAACTCCGGCGCACTGGTCTTCCGCAGTAGCCTGCGAACGTCGCTGCTCATCGTGGGTGTTGCGAGTGTGGTCGGGCTGAGCCTGGCGTTGCTCTTCGCACTCAGCGCGCCCTGGAGCGGACCGTTCATCGTCAGTGGGCATCCACTCGACGCCACCATCGGGGACCTGAAGTCCGGCTTCTTCGACGGCGGGCCGTAGACGGCGGGCGCGATCAGCACGCCCACAACTGATCACGGGCTGCCGTGACCTGCGACTGCGAGCGGGCGTCCGCCCCCAGCAGATGCCCTTCTCGCTTCGGATGCGGGCGCGAAAGAACCATGCCCGCCTACTTGCCCGGCTGCTGGCTGCTGGCTGCGGGGGGCATACCGACATTGACCGGGCACTGGAGCGACGCGGTCTTCGTACGGCTGCGGCGTCTCATGGGCCTACGCATGGAACTGCTGGTGCGGATGATCGCGGAAGTGGTGGCACTGCGCTATTACCGGGCCCTGCGCGATGGCACTGACGACTCGCTCACTGCAGATGTGGCGGGGCGGATCCTGTCCGACGAGCAGCGCCACGTCCCGTTCCACTGCGAGCGACTGCACACCTCCCTGGTGGAGCTGCCCCGACCGCGCAGGTCAACGATCAGTTCGCTGTCCGTCATCGCAGCAGACCACTGAATCCCGCGATGCGATCAACAATGTGCCCCAGGTGATCACGGGTAGATCTTCACGCGGTGGTATCTCCTGTCACCGTGACAGGAGATACCACCGCGTTCATTTTCAGGGCAGGAATTCGTAGACCGGGCCGTCAGGCGCGAGGTTGCGAGCACGCAACGTCACGTCCCTGCCCTTGAGGTAAGCCAGCAACCACTCACTGAACGTCATCTCGTAGAGAGTCCAGGCCGGACTGTCGAACTCCTGGACCACGACGCGCCAGGGCGACGAGGGGTTGTCGGGAATGCGAAGGAAAATCGCCTCGCCCGTCGTGGCCGATGCCACCGGCATCAGTTCCCCGGGGTTCGCCCCCGCCGGACTCGGTAGGAACTCCGCCATGTCCTCTTCGCGCCAGAGTTCGAGATCCCCCCTGATGTCTTCTCCCAGACTGTGCAACAGATGGCCGGCGGGGTGCGTCAGATACAACTGCCTGTTGATCTCGATCGAACCGTAGGCGTCCACGATCTCACGGAAGTCCGCCGGGAATTCGATACCGAGTTCCTGCTCCAGTTCGATCCATGGAGCCGGATCCGACCAGTTGAACCGGGGTTCGCCCAACAGGGCCGTGATCTCTGGAAGCGTTGCCACCACTAATTCCTTCTGGCACGTCGAGCGGATGCCTGTCCTGGAGTTGACCGCAGTGCAGGAGAAAGTCTCCTCGACCCCCGGGGGTCCGTACGAGCACGACCTGACCAGCCCCGCCACGAGTCACTGACCGGCCAAGGAGACAGGCTCCAGCAGTCGTAACGGTGTGCGCGTAGGGCAGTTCGGGACACTGCCGGCGCAGGAAGATATCAAGCGCCGATGGGGCGGAAGGGAGACGGCCCGGCACGAAGCCGGACCGACTCTGCCTGGCTGTCGAGTGCTATTGCACGTCGACGTAGTCGCCGGTCGCCGAAACGGCAGGGGTGGTCGAGGTGCCGGCGAAGTTCCAGCGCCAGTAGCCGTCCACGGACGCGGTGGTCGTGGTCTGCAGGTCACCCGTGCTGGAGGTGTTCACCGTCTTGATGGTGGTGTAGGTGCTGGTGCCCGCCTTGCGGAACTGGAGCTTGACCGGCTGCGCGGTGTAGCCCGCGTACACATCGGTATCCCAGTTCGCCCGGGTGAGCTTGCCGGTGATCTTGAGGGTCTTGCCCTTGGCTATCGGTTCCGGGCCGGCGTTGACGGTCAGTTTCGAGTACCGCTGGATGCGGGTGGTCGTGTAGGCGTCCCGCTGGGTCCAGCTGTCGTCGTTGGCCCATACGTCGACTCCGACCTTCCAGGTCCCGGCGTCGGTGTTGATGAGCCACCAGTCCGGTTCGAAGGTGAAGGTCTTCGAGCAGGTGGACGTGGTCGCGCTGGAGGCTACGCAGTCCGCGGGGGTGGTGTCCTCATTCGGCGTGATGTAGACGTCGGGGTTGTTGGGATCCGTTCCGCGCCACAGGTAGAAGTCCGCGTCCCAGATGCCCGACGGATCGGTGGCGGTCACCGAAACCGTGACCGTCTTGTCGGCGAGGCCGACAGCGATGCCTTTACCGCCGTTGACGGAGACGGTGGTGATCTGGATGTCGCCGACGGTCTCGTCCGCGTACGCGGCAGGGCTGGTGAATCCGCCCAGCGCGGTGGCGGCGGTGAGCACAGCGAAGGTTGCGCGCTTGCGCATGAATCTCCCTACAGTGAAGAGGACGCGCCCGCCGGATACATGACACGGCGGGCAGGATGAGGGGCCAGCTGCAAACCAGTTATGTCAGCTGATCTTGCGGCCACCTTGGGTCAGGACTTGGAGAGCCCGACCTCCGACTCCTGCTGTCCGGTGTCGGCAGTCACCGGGTAGTCCCGGTCATTTGCTCGGGCCCTGCTGCGCATCGTTGCGGGGCCAGGCTGGAACGAGGTGCCAGGTTCCTGGCTGGTGAGGCTGATAGACCATGGGACGGGTGAGCCCGGGGTGCAGGCCACGGTTGTCTCATAGGACGTGCCCGGCGTCCCCTTCTTCTGGATCTGGAAGACTTGGCCGACGAGCGAGACGCTCGCAGGCTTGTTGCACGTCACGGTGCCACCGACGGTGATCTGACCCTCTGGGACGTCCACCGTGCCCTCGGGGTTGGTGTTCATCCCCATGGCGAGTTCAAGCGGAGGTTCGGGCATGACCGCGTGAACCGTGCCGTGCAGAGGCACCGTTGATCCGTTGCAGTACTGCTCGAAGGTGGCGTCGAGTTCATGGACGTAGCGGTAGGGGCCGAACGCGATGTGCTCGATCGTGAAGGAGCCGGAGTTGGTGTTACACCATTTGTCGGTCCCGTTGTCGGTCCCGCTGAACACAAGTTCCGGATCCCCCGGCTGGGCGTCGGGCCATTGCTTCGCCCCGGTGTACGTGGTGCCCTCAGTCAGCTTCTGCCCCTCGGGCGCGGCGACGTTGAGACGCCAGAGCGTGCCTTGGTCCGCATCTATTGCGACGGTCAGGCTGTTCTCGTCCGTGCTGCCCTGGACGTCGAACATCTGGACTGCTCCAGCCGTGTACTCATACGACTGACCGCCTGAAATGGGCTCACCCGAATCGCCGCTGAAGCTCAGCGTTCCCGATGTTGAGCTGTAGGCCTGCGCAGTGTCCGCCAGCGGCGCGGCCGTGAGCGCGACCGTCATCGCCGCGACGGCGCCCACTGTCCGGGCCAGTATGCGTTTCGGCATGGCACTTCTCGTCAAGGTTGCCCCAAGGGAGTATTTCGATCTTGGCCGATCCGACGTGCGACTCATGTGCCTTTGAGGGCCAAGTCGGACGAAGCGTGACTATGAGTGAGGTCGTCGAGCCTCATTAGAGAAGCGCAGAAGCTTCAGCAAACATCACAGTGGCCTCAGAAGTCCCGTTCGCCAGATGCCTCGTACACCGCACAGGGCGGGCACCAGCGCCGGAAACGACAAAGGGCCAGTCCGGGAGGAAACCCCTCCTGAGCTGGCCCTTCTGTCTGTGCCCCCGGCAGGATTCGAACCTGCGGCACCCGCTTTAGGAGTGGGATCGAATTCTTGTCGGGGGGTGCCCGGCACTGCCGTGCGGTGCTGTTTCCCCTGGTCAGAACCGCACGGCGAGCCACTTGATCCGGCTCATGCCGCCCTGTATCAGGCTGTCCGCTCACGCATCGCTCACGCGCTGCCGGCTGCTGAGCAGCGCGTGGGTCAGATCTGGCCGAGGTCGATCTCCACCGGGAAGGGGGCCGCTACCTTGAGGACGCCCGTGAACACATCTCCGTCCCGGTAGGTCTTCGTCGCGGGGTCGAGAACGTAGGTGTACACGAGAGGAACGCCTGTCGCGGCCTGCTCGATCCGCCAGTAGAAGCCGATGCCTGACTTGGCGTACTGGTCGACCTTCACGATCCGGTCGGTGGTCTCCGAGCCTGGCGACACCACCTCCGCGACCAGCAGCACGTGCTCAGGGCGGGTGGGGGTGAGGTCGATCGTGTCTGCGCGGTACACGACGACGTCCGGGCGGCGATTGGTGAGCGGGACGTCCTGAAGCCGGACGTCGAAGTCCGTGTCGGCGTTCCACTCCGGGCCCGCGGCGGCATCCAGGGCGTTCGCCAGAATCCGGGCCAGCCGGTTGTGCCGCTTGGACGCACTCGGACTCACGACGACCATCCCGTCCACGATCTCGATGCCGGCGCACTGCTCCTCGGACCAGGACTCGTACTCCTCAGCGGTGATCTGCTCATGCATCCACGCGGGGGCCACCATCTCGGCCGTCATGAAGCACCTCCCGGACACTGTGCTGCGGGCCCGATCCCGCTGGATTCAGCGTACTGTCTGCCACACGTCCAGCACGCTGATCTCGCTCACGCCCGCTCCCCGTCGGCCGGCATCCGACCAGTGAGCCCACGACAGTCAGGAACCGGCGTGGTGGACCGGTCATCAGGGCCGTGGCTCAAACCGGCAGGCCAGGCACGGGCAGCCAGCTTGCCCGTTCGGGGCAACGGCAGGGGCGACAGGGGCGTACAACGGGCATGGCAAGATCCCCCTTGGCGCGACTGGGCTTCGACACCGCAGTTGCTACCAAGAGGTCCCGGCCCCGAGGGCATCCCCCTAGCCGAGGTCCTGGAGGCGGGGGCCCGCGTTCGCGAACACATCGACGCCCTGGCCGACATGTTCACGGAACTGATCCTCCGCCACGGTCCCGAGGAGAACCTTCACCGCCTGCGCCCGCAGGCCCGCAGCGTGGTCCAGGCGGAGCTTTCACCAGCGTTGGACCGGAGGTTGCGGAAGCAGGCGGATGGGTAACGTCCTCCTGCGCCGGCCCGGCGCACACGTCCGCCAACCACGAGGAGGGGTGCGTCCCGTGTCCGAGGGTGAGCCGGTGACCCGCGAGGAAGCGACCAAGATTGCCTGGCAAGTGCACTCCGTACTCGCCGAGTGGACCCGCACCGTGGACGCCAAGGCCTCCTTCGCCCTGGCGATGGAGTCCGCGGCCCTCGCGGGTGTGGCCGCGCTGTCCGGCTCCGGGCACCGGCTCGGCAGCGTCTCGGGCGCCCTGCCGAAGACGGCCCTGTGGACGGGCCTGACACTGCTCGCCCTCTCCGCCGTGCTCGCGGTCCTCGCCGTTCTGCCCCGCCACAACCGTGCGGGCCGCGTACGCTCGGACCACGTCGACGACTTCATCTTCTACGGCCACCTACGGCACTGGAGCCCGGAGGAGCTCGCCGACCGCCTCGGCCAGCACACCCCGCTGCCCGCGCTGACCCGCCAGTTGGTCGACATGAGCCGCATCGTGTGGATCAAACAGCGGCTCGTACGGCAGTCACTGCTCACCGCGGTGGGCGGCTGCGTGCTGATAGCGGTCGCGGGCCTCACCGGCTGACGGCGCGGTGAGGCGGAAAGGGCAGGGATGACCGCGGATTTCCGAGAGAGCGGCCCGCTCGGACACGGGCCCAGCCGGACTCCGTTCTGGAACCTGCTGGACGCCGCGGCCCAGCGGACACTGCGCGAGGCGGGCAAGGTGACCGCGTTCACTCCTCGGGAACACCTGCTGCGGCAGGACGAGTTCAGCGACCATCTCCTCGTCCTGGGCCGTGGCTGCGTCAAGGTCACCACGGTTGCCGCCGCCGGTTACCAGGCGGTGCTGGCCCTGCGCGGCCCCGGCGACCTGCTCGGCGAACAGGCCGGGCTGGACGGCGGGCCCAGATCGGCGACGCTCACCGCCCTCATTCCGGTCCACGCCCTGGTGATACCCGCCGAGGCGTTCCGGGCGGCGGCCCAAGACCATCCCGTCATCACCGGCGCCGTCCGCCAGGTGCTCTCCGCGCGGCTGCGGGACGCCGACCGGCAGCGCACCCTGGTCGGCGCTGATCCGCTCGCCGCGCGCCTGGCCGGCCTGCTGCTCGACCTCGCCGCCAGCCACGGCCGGCGCAACGCCTCCGGGGTCGTGGACATCGGTCTGCCGCTCTCCCAGGACGACTTCGCCGGCCTGGTACTCGGCTCCCGCAGAACCGTCAGCCGGGTCCTGGAGCAATGGCGGGCCGAGGGGTGGGTGACGACCGGACGCACTCATGTGACCGTCCACAACGCGGATGCGTTGAAGCGGGTGCGAGAGGGTGGGCCGACCGGGAGGTGACGGCGCAGGCCCGGGACAACAGGTGGCGCGACCGACCGGAGTTCGCGGCACCGCGGCCCGCGGACGGCACCGCCCCGACCGCCCCGATGCAGGCGGCCGCTACGGTCCGGCCCAGGGTGCGCGGGTGAAAGGGCCGGCCGGGATCCGCGGAGCGGTTCGGGGGGCTCGTGAGTGGGGCCGGGCAGTGGTTCACAGATCGGACCAGGCGAACGTCTCCAGCCCGAACTCCCGCGCGACGGGGTTCCATACGGCGACGAAGTCCTTCTTCGCCGCCGTGGCGTCGGCGCTCGCCGAAACCGCGTCCTGCCAGGCGCTCGATCCGGTCACGGCGGAGGTCGAGCAGTCGCCCGACACGTCGTCGACCACCCGCACGTAGGCCCGGTCGGCCTCCTCCGAGCTCTGCCAGGCGTTGTGCAGGTCCGGCGCCAGGTCGTCGGCCAGCTGGTCGAGGGTAAGCGCGTCCAGTTTCTCGACGAGGCCGGCCCGTGCGTCGGCCGCGTCCTCGAAGACCTGCCGGTTCTCCTGGAGGTCGCTGCAGTTCATCATCGACTGCACGGCGTCGGAGACCCCGCGGCGCCGGTCGGCGTTCTGCGCCAGGAGCGTGTGCAGCGCTGTCGCCTGCTCCGCGCGCGTGTCCGTGGACCCGATCCCGGGCTGGCCCGTGCTGTCGCTGCTGCCACCGCTGCTCCCGGAGCCACTGTGCGTCGCGATCTGCCAGACGATCAGCGCGATGATCGCCAGCACGATCCAGAACGCGACGGCACCCGCCCGTCCCGACGAGGGCGCGCGCTGGGGTGTGCTGCGGGGAGGGTTGAAGGGGCCGGAGGGGAACGGGCCGGAGGTCTGCGGGGGCACCTGGCCGCCAACCGTGGTCCCTCGCGGGCCGGCGGGACGCGAACCCCCGGGACGCGTGCTGCCGGTGGCCGTACCGAACAGGCCCGGACCGGCCGTCGGCGCGGCGGCCGGCCAGGTCTCGGGGGCGCTGTCGAAGGCGCGCCGCAGGGGGTCGAGCCAGTCACTGAGGGCGGGCCGGTCGGTGGGCGTCCGGCTCAGGCCACGCTCGGCCAGGTCGGCCACGGCACCGTCCATCCGCCGCAGCGCGGCGGCGTCCTTGCCGTGCTGCTCGTGCAGGAAGAGCCGCACCGCGAGCAGCGCGAACTTGTAGCGGTCACCTTCCGGTGTCTCCGGCGCCTCGCCGTCGGGCAGCTGCCAGCCGGGTGTCTGCACGGGCTTAAGCACCCAGTCGCCGCGCAGTCCCATGGCGTCGCAGTCGATGAGGAAGCAGCTGGGCCGCGGCCCGGACAGCGAGAACAGCAGGTTCTTCGGGGAGAGGTCGCCGGCCACCACACCGAGGCCGTGCAGCCGTTCCAGGGTGTCGGCGAAGGAGAGCAACAGACCGAAGACCTGGCGAGGCGTCACGTTCCCCACCATCATGTTCACGTAGGACAGCGAGTTGAGCAGGAACTCGAAACCCGCCGCCTTCCTGTCGCCCGACGGCAAGGTGATGAAGAACTCGTCCGGGATCTGCCGCATCAGAAAGCCGCGAACCTGCGACCCCTCGGTCACCAGCGCCGCGGGCCAGGCGGCGTGCTCGGCCAGCCACTGCCCGACCGCGAGCGGCTGCTCGGGCAGGAAGGCGACCATCCGCTCCAGCGCGTCGATCCGCAACTGCCCCTGGGAGTCCGGCTTGTACTCCTTGTACGCCACCGGCCATTTCCTGTTGACCAGCCGCTTCTCGACCGCCCAGACCTTGCCCTGCCCACCGCCTCCCAACGCCGTGCCCAGCACCAGATCCGAACGGGCGATCCGCGCCGCCCCGGACCCGGTCACGGTGCCCCGCCGGAGAGCCGGTGCCGGGGCCAGACGGCGAGCAGCGTGCGGTCGTCGTCGAAGGTCTCCCGGGAGAAGTCCAGCAGATGGGCGAGAACCCGCGGCTCGGGCGGGCGCACCGCCAGCTCCGCGAACAGCTCGCCCACTATGCCGGAGCCGTCGCCGAGCGGATCACCGAAACCGTCGGTGCCGACCAGCAGGACGCCGTCGGCGGGCAGGGTGTACGACAGCGGGCGGGAACGGGTCGACAGGCGCGGCAGCGCGACCACCGCGTTGCTGGTGATCTCGCCGGGGCCGCTGTTCTTGTCTCTCAGCAGCGGGTTGAACCGGCCCTGCTGCAGGCACCACGCCGAGGAGTCCCCGGCGCGCGCCAGCGTGACGTGCATCCCGCCGCCCTCGGCCGGTGCGACCGTGCCCGCCACCAAGGTCGTCGCCAGGGTCCGGTTCGCCTCCGCCAGGTCGCCCTCGTCCGGTTCCCGGCCGCGGGCCACCCGCATGAGCAGCTGATACCGGGCCGCCTGCAGCACCCGGGTCCAGTCGGGGCCCGGCCTGTCCTCACCCAGCTGCACCAGCAGGTCGTTGACCGCCGTGCGGCAGACCAGCGCGGCGCCCACGTGCGACTGCGCGGCCGCCGAGACACCGTCGGCCACGGCGAAGACGACCGTGGCCGACGGTTCGTGCCAGGCGACGACCACGTCGTCCTGCCGCGGCCGCCCGTCGAAACGGTGCTGGTCCCCTCGTACGGAGGCCAGCCGCACGGTCAGCTCCGGGGTCGACCACCCGTCGAAGAGGGTGTCCGGCCGATAGGGATCGCCGGGCGGCGGCTTGGGCTCCACGTGGGCAGCGGGCTTCCCCAGCACGACCCGCCGGTACCGGTTCGTGCCGCGCCGGGAGTCCGGTGCGGAACTGTCGGCCCCGGGCTCCGGCCTCCCCGGTGCCGCGTGCCGCGGTGTCGAGCCGTGCTGCGGCGGAACTCCGGCCTGCGCATCGGGAGGCGCGTGCCTCGGTGCCGGGGGGTGCTGCGGCGGAGCGACGCGCGGATCCTGCGCACCCTGCAGTTCCATGCCGTGGACCTGGTCGCCGCCCTGCCGCCGGGGCGGAGCCGATCGCTGTCCGGGGTCGGGGGAAGGCGGGGGCTCCAAGGCCGGCCCGTTGTATTCACGTACAACGTAATGCTCGACCCGGTACTCGGGCACCACGTACTCGGAGACGTGCCCGGGGAGCGGTGCCGTACCACCCTCACGCTGGCGCGGACGTGTGCCGGGCCTCGGCCTGGCGCGGGTCGGGAAGCCGCTGGTCGGCGGCCCCGGCCGTGCCGGCGTCCGGCGACTCGGGCGTGTCCCGCTGCTCGTCTTCCCGGCTCTTGTTCCACCGGAAGGGCAACCACTTGTCCACCATCAGACCTCGTCGATCGCGAGGCGGAAGCCCTCCGGCTTCTCCACCGCCAGCTCGGCCTGCTGGCCGGCGGCCAGGGCGTTGGCCGACTCGACCACGCTCTTGGTGAGCGCGGTGAAGAACTTGGCGATCGCGTCGCCGAGCTGGGCACCGGGGATCGATATGAACGCGAACTTCTGCTCGGTCGCCACGGCCAGGATCGTCTCGGCCCGCGCCCCGCCAATCCCGAAGGCGATGACGTTGGGCGCCGCGCCGGTCACCTTGCGGTCGGTCAGCCGGCTGTGCGTCTGGCGCCACTCCTCGCCGCAGGTCGGCTGGCCGTCGCTGAGGAAGAAGACCGCGGGGCGCAGCACCTTGTACCCCTGGGACTTGAGCGTCTGTACGTCCTGCGGGATGCGCTCCAGCAGCGCGGCGAACGCCGCGTCGTAGTTCGTGCCGCCGCTGGCCGACAGCCGTGGCAGTTCGTTCTCGCTCCTCAGATCGGCCAGCACCAGGTGTTCCACGACGCTGTTGGAGAAGCCCAACACGGAGAAACGCACCTTGGCGGCGGCCATCGGCTCCCCCAGGAGCGCGACGTGCAACGACTTCATTCCTTCGTTGAGGTCGCCGACGTAGCTCGACATGGAGCCCGATTCGTCGGCGAGGACGTACACCGGCAGCAACTGCCCAAGCGTCTCGGCCATCCCAGTTCTCCCCCTTTGCTGTTCAGCCGCTCTATTGCTCCTGCGTGGCGGGCCGAAGGCCCTGCGGGCAGTCGAGTTTCAACTCCATACCGCCCGCGATCGCGCTCCGGCCCAGATGCAGCAGCGTCTGCTGCAACAGGACGGAGAACTGCACCGCCGACTGCGCGAGATCCGCGCCCTCGACGGCGACGACGCCCAGTTCGGGGCGGGAGGCGAGGCGCTGCACGACCCGGTCCCGGTCCGCTCCGATGCCGCACGCCACGACGTGCGGAAAGTACTTGTGCGCCATCAGATCGGCGTGTGCCGCCGGCCATTCGGTGTCGTCCTCGGCCTGGCCGACGGCCAGAAAGAACACGACGGGCCGCAGTACCCGGGACACCTGCTCCTTCAGCCGTTCCGTCTCCAGCGGCACCAGGTCCAGCAGCCGCCGCAGCACCGGCCGGTAACGGCAGCCCGGCGATGTGCTCAGCCCCGGGACGCCGGTGCGCCAGGAGACCTCGGTGAGCGGCAGCACCACGTCGGCGCCGTCGGCGTAGGTGATCACCGAGAGCCGGATGGCGGCGGCCACGTCGGGGCTGTTGGCCAGCAGCGTCTGCACCGAGCGCAGCGCGTTGCCCAGGTCGGTGACGCAGCCGGCCGCGGCCTGCGAGGTGTCCAGGACGACGTACACCGGTATCAGTCCGCTCGGCGGCGCGGCGGCGGCCGCCGGAGTGCTGCCGCCCCACTGCACGGGCCCGCCCTGCGCCGCCGCGGGCGCGGACGCCGAGTGGTTGGGGCCGCCGGGTGTCGCACCGGAGGCGAAGGAGGCCGGCTGTCCGGCGTCGGGCCGCTCCAGTACACCCGCGACTCCGGTGCCGGGCGCGCTCGGACCGAGCACACCCTGGCGCAGGCCGGGCAGGTCGACCTCGCGTACGACGCCCCGCTCGATGAGGTACTTGACCATCTCGGCGTGCCGCTGGTCCCGGATCTCGTGCTGGGTGGCCTCGGTCTCACGGACCCGCGCCAGCAGTTCGAGGGCGTGCGTGGTCTCCTCGGGGTGGCGGACCAGGTGCTCGCGGATCAGGTTGTCGAAGTCGAGCCGTGTGTTCCCCAGCGCGGCCCGCTCCTCTGACTGCCGACGCCGGCGGCCGGCCGCCCTGATGTCCTCGATGTCCTCGTCGGAGTAGGTCTCCGAGCGTCTGGCCTCGTGAACGTGCACACCGAGCCTGGCCCGGCGCCGCGCCTCCTCCAGTTCCTGGATGTACCTGGCCGCGGCCTGGTCGGGCTCCATCTGGACCTTGCAGTAGTAGATGGTGATGCCCTCGGGGAGCCGGATCTCCCGGTCCAGCTCCTGGTTGACGGCCAGCTGCGCCGCCATAGCCTCGGTGATGGCGAACCGCGCGGCCTGCAGCCGGATGCGGTCGGTGAGGTATCCATAGACGACCGTCAACGCGTCCCGTACGTTCCTGGACACCACCATCACCGGGTCGTGCACCCGGAAGCCGATGTCGATCGTGGCCTGGAACCGGTGTCCGCCGTCCTTGCAGGTCAGCGGGGTCTTGCTGACGGACGCCTGGCGCCTGTGGTCGCTGAGGTCGACGACGTAGCAGGCCCGGTTCTTGCCGAACCAGCGCTGCCCGAAGGTGCGGACGGTCTCGACCTCGAAGGGTCCGCCCTCCACCGGGTAGACGATCGCCACCGAGGGCGGCAGGTTGGGCAGCTCGCCCACCCGACTGCGGGAGATCACCCGCTCGTTGAGAATCAGGGAGACGCTCATCCTCACACCCCTTCCATGTCGAGCTGCGCGTGCACCATGGCCGCCGTGAGGGGCAGCCCGACGATCCGGTCCGGGTGCACCCAGTCGTCGGCGCAGGAGCGCAGGATCCGGCCCGAACGCTGATCGCCGTGGGCGATGGCGCCGACCAGCAGCCTTAACATCTCGCGGAGTTCGGAGTCCCGTTCGGCCAGCTTCGCCCAGTCGCCGACGACCTGTTCCGCCTCGTCGTGGAAGAAGGACTCGTTCAGCGCCGCACGCCACAACCACACGAAGGAGTCCCGCAGTTCGGGCCGCCGGTGCGCCAGGTACAGCAGCGTCGGCCACTCGGGCACCGCGGCTCCCGGGTCGACGTCCTTCGTCTCCACGACCACCTGTGCCGCGACGATCAGGAAGGCGAGCACCGCCGCCCGGCCGGAGCGGTGGTCGCCGGTCCTGTCCCGCAGCATGGGCAGCACCGAGCCGGCCGCGTCGGGATCGTCGGCGACCAGATCGGCCAGCGCGCAGCCGACGGCCACCGCCACCGTCACGCTGTCCACCGCGAACAGCCGGGCGAGTTCCTCCACCGGACGTCCCGACACCGCGCCCAGCCCGTGCACCCGGGCCGCGGCCGCCCGCACCTGGGGCCGCTCGTCGGCGTACCAGCCGCCCACCAGTGCGGTCGCCTGCTCCCGCACCCAGGGGTCCTGGCAGGCCACGGAGAGCGCGTAGGCGACGGCGGTGCGGCGCAGCGCGCTGTCGCTGCGCGCCCAGGGCCCCAGGACTCGGCGTTCGATGTACCGATAGGCCTCGGCGGCCAGCACCCCGAGCCCGGAGGCCGCCGCGTAGACGCGCACCTGCTCCGCCGGGTGCACCACCAACTCGTCCAGCCAGTCGAGGAGTTCGCCCTGGATCTCGTACTGGGTCCAGGCGTGCAGGATCACCCGGCGCGCGTACCCGGAGTCCTTGTACTCGATGATCGTCCCGGGCTCGCCGCCCGGCTTGTCCCGCTCCTGGGCGCGCAGGTGCTGCAGCTGCCGTCGCCGGGGCGTCTCGAACAGGTCCTTGGACCGGACCGGGCGTCCGTCGGGCCCGGGCGCCCGGAGGTAGGGTCCGTCGTCCTCCAGCCGCTCGCGCAGTGAACGGGCGGCCTGGGCGACGTCCTCCTGCGGCAGCCCGTTGAGCACCGCCAGGGCGAGCGCGAAGCTGCGCGTGCCGGCGTCGGGCAGACTCTCGGCCCAGATCTCGAAGTCCTCCGCCTCCAGCCGGGCCCGGTGTTCACGCAGCCGGTCCAGGTCGACGACGCCGTGCAGGTCGTACTGCTCGATCATCGCGGCGGCGAGGTCCCCGGCCTGCCGACAGGCCGGGAGGCCGCCCACCAGCTCGGCGATCACGTCCCGTACGTCCTCGCGCGTCAGCAGCCGGTCGGCGTCGCGTTCCCCCAGCCGCCAGCGCAGATGCGCGCGCACGACCTCCAGGGGCTGCGGAGCGTCCGTCAGATCCCGTACACCGACGAGCAGTTCACCGTCGGCGAGCTCGCCGTCCGTCACCGTGACGACCATCCACGCGTCCGCCTGGGACAGCGCGCCCTGCACCTTCTCGTACGTCTCCCGGCCGAGGTTTCCGATGTCCTCGGGCCGCTCCAGCAGGAAGCCGACACCGCGCTCGATGACCCCGCTGTCGTTCTCCAGCTGCTCGGCCAGCGAGGCGAAGTCGACCCCGCTGTCCAGGTGGTAGACCGCACCCCGGCACGCGCCGAGCAGCAGCCGTACGGCCATCGCGGACTTGCCGTGCCCGGCCGCCGAGCGCAGGATCAGCAGCCGCTGTCTGGCGAGCGCCTCGCGGGCGTCGGGCAGGTCGGCGGGCGCGCTGTAGGCGAACCGGACCCGTTCCACGATGAGCGGGGACAGCACCCGCAGCCGGCGTTTGTGCCCACCGAGCACCACCACGTACTTGTCGCCGCCGACCATGTCACCCTCGACGTTGGCGACGGCGTTCTGCAGCAGTCCTCGGCGCTGCGAACCCTGCCCCAGCTGACCGGTCGCCTCGTACGACTCCGCGCCGGGTCCGGACTGCGGGGGCGGCGGAGTCTCCGCCCCGCCGTCGCCTTCCGTGGCCGGCTGCGCCTGGGGCGGGCCGTCCTGTCTGTCCTTCGCCGGCTCCTGGCCGGCACCCGGGGCGGACGGTTTGGGCGCACCGTCCCCCGTGGGTCCCCCCGGCCCGGCCGCCGGCTGGCTCCCCCCTGGATCACCGGCGGCCGGTGGTCCTCCCGCTGCGGCCGCCGTCACAGCCGCACATTCCCTGTGTTGTGGACGGTCACGTGCTTGGACCCGGCGACCTGGTCGCCCTGCACGGTCTGCGCGTGCTGCACGACGGAGGGCCGGTCGGCGGCGGTGCTCTGCTGCCCGTCCGTCTCGGTCGGCGCCTCCTGGTCGCAGGGCGGCCCAGCGGCCGGCGCGGGCAGTCCCGGAGGGGCCGGGTAGCCGGGGACCGTGATCCAGGTACTGATCGTCTCACCGTGCTTGGTGGTGAGGTCGAACGGCAGATAGGCCGCGGCGTCGATTCCCCGGTGGCCATGCCGGATCACCGCGCGATGGACCTCGTCCGACACGGCGAACGCCATCCGGGCCGACGGGGCGGAGGCGAGGACGTCGCGCAGCGGCTGGGCGTCGACGATCCGGCAGGTGGTGTTGACCGCGTCGCCCGACCAGCCGTGCTCGTCGTCTGTCGCCAGGCCCTGGTGCAGTGCCATCCGCAGCCGGACCGCGTGATCCTCGTTGGCCTCCTGCGCGTATTCGCCGAGCCCCTCGTCAAGCTCGCGCACGAACGGCCCGGCGATCACCGCGGGTGCCACGGACGATCGGATGAGCATGAGTACGCCGTCGCCGCGATCCTCGGACACGGTGTCCGTCGCCGCGAGCCCGGCACGTTCCATCGCGCCGCCGAGAACGCGGTACATCGCGGCCCGAACCCGTCGCTGCACAGGGTCTCGACGCGGACTGAAGTTCTCGATGTCCAGCGCGATGATCCAGTGATGCTTGGCTTCCCCTGACATGTGCGGACCTCCCCCGTGCTCCCTGCGATCGGCTCCACCAGTAGACGGCATCCGCAGAAAGCTGGTCTACGCCATTTGGCGTACGCACGAGATTGGCCGGAAACGCTCTGCGGCAAGAGTTCGAGTGAGCTCCGTGCTGTTTCGCTCCAACCCGCGAAGTGCCAACTCGGCCCTCGGCCCATCTGACTCAGGGCGCGTGAACAAACTGATCGTCGAGGGCGGGCGGGACACGACACCACCACGGAGGAACGCCCTTGAAGGGCTCCACCCACCGCCGCTGCTACTGCCGCGACGCCGAGACCGGCAAGCCGCTCGGCAAGAAGTGCCCCCAGCTCACCAGCCGCAAGCACGGCTCCTACTCCATACGCCAGGAGCTCCCGCCCCGTACTGACGGCACCCGCCGCTCCTTCAGCCGCGCCGGCTACGACTCCCTCAAAGCCGCCCAGGCCGACCTCGACCACGTTTGCGCGCTCATCGGTCTCGCCAGCGCCGACGACGCCGAGGGCCTGGCCCAGATCGCCGAGCTGCTGGAGAAGGTGGCCGACGAGAAGGCCCCACTGCCCGACATCGACGCGACCCGCAGGCGCCTCAGCCACGGCTTGGACCTGACGAACCGACTCACCGTCCGCGAGTGGCTGGACATGTGGCTCGCCGGCAAGAAGGGGCGGCAGAGCGCCATCAGCCGCGACGAGAGCAACATCCGCGTCCACCTCAAACCAGGGATCGGGCACCTGCGGCTGGACCGTCTCCGGGTCACTCACCTGTCGGAGATGTTCGAGGCCATCGCCGAGGCCAACGTCGAGATCGCGGAGGGCAACGCAGCCCGCCGCAAGGCGATCGAGGACCTCGCCCAGATCCCCTGGAAGGGGCGTGAGCACCGCGCCCGCCGCAAGGCGATGAAGGCGGCCATCGCAGGCATGGAGCCCTACCGGCGCATCGTCGGTCCGGCAACGCGCCAGCGGGTTCGCTCCACGCTGCGCGCCGCGCTGAACGCAGCGATCGCCCAGCAGCTCGTCACCTTCAACCCGGCGGCCCACGTCGAGCTGGACGCGGGCAAGCGGCCCAAGGCCCTCGTATGGACCGAGGAACGCATCCTCTACTGGAAACGCACCGGCGAGAAGCCGTCGTCAGTGATGGTCTGGACGCCGGAGCACACCGGCCTCTTCCTCGATCACATCGCGGAAGACCGCCTGTACGCGCTGTTCCACCTGATCGCGTTCCGCGGACTGCGACGGGGCGAGGCATGCGGCCAGAAGTGGACCGACACTAACCTGGACGCCGGTCTCATCACCGTCGCCAAGCAACTCGTCGTGGACGGCTGGGAGGTGTACTAGGACGACCCCAAAACCGATGCCGGCGCACGCACCATCGCGCTCGACTCCGACACGGTCCAGGCCCTCAAGCGGCACCGTGCCCAGCAGGACAAGGACCGCGTGGAGTGGGCGAGCGCCTGGGTGGAGACCGGCCGCGTCTTCGCCAAGGAGAACGGCGAGATGCTCCACCCCGCCAACGTCACCCGGCGCTTCGTCGAGCTGTAAGAGGAGATCGGTCTCCCGCCCGTCCGGCTCCACGACCTGCGCCACGGGGCTGCGACGCTGGCCCACGCGGCCGGGGCTGACCTGAAGGACATCCAGGAGATGCTCGGCCACTCCTCGATCACCGCCGACACCTACACGAGCCTGCTTCCCGAGGCGGATCTGGCGATCGCCGAGGCCGCGGCCCGGCTCGTGCCGCGCGCACAGCGCGTGCTGGATGGTGTTGATCCATCCGGAGAGATATCGGGGCCTGGCGCCCCGTCCGCTCACGCACCGCTCACGCAAACGGCCCCGGACGAGACGTCCGAGGCCGAATAGGACCCCTCCCTGGGGGAGAAACCCCAGGTCAGAGCGGTAATGCGTTGTGCCCCCGGCAGGATTCGAACCTGCGACGCCCGCTTTAAGGAGAGCGGAGGTCTGAGGGCGGAGCCCCCAGGAAAGGGGTGGGTCGGGTAGGGGCGGCAGGGGCGAGGGAACGGCTTTGGGGTTACGCGGTCAAGGGGAACTCGGCGGCCAGTGCGTGGAAGACCGCCGTGTTGAGGGTGAATGCCTGCTTGCACTCGGTGATGATTCGCTGCTGCTCCAGGTCGTCGGCGAGGACTCCGTCCAGCAGTTCGCGGTAACTCCGCTTGAACGCGGCCGGGTTGGTGATGTCCTCGAAGACGTAGAAGCGGACGCCGTCGCCCTTCCTGGCGAAGCCCCAGGCCCGCTCGGCCTTGTCGCGGACGACCTGGCCGCCGGAGAGGTCGCCGAGGTAGCGGGTGTAGTGGTGGGCGACGTAGCCGCCGGGCCAGGTGCGGGCGCACTCCGTGACGCGGGCGGCGTAGGCCTGGGTCGAGGGCAGGGCGGTGAGCGTCGCGCGCCAGTCGGGGCCCCGGAGATGGGCCAGGTCGCGCTCCAGCGCGGTGCGACGCAGCAGCTCGGGCTGGATGAACGGCCCGGCCACCGGATCGGACGCCAGCCGCTCGGTCTCCGCCTCCAGTGCCTCGTACACGAACCACAGTTGCTCGGTGTAGCGCGCGTACGCCTCGACGCCGAGCCTGCCGCCGAGCAGGTCGCTCATGAACGTCGAGGTGTTCGCCTCCATGTGCAGCTCGTGCGAAGCGGTGCGGAGGAGAGTCGAGAAGGGCGTGCTCGACGTGTCCGTCGCGTTCATGGGGCCTCCGGTGCCGAAGAGGGAGGGGCGAGAGTCACTGAAATTTTCTATGGTTAGGCTTACCTAAGTCAACTGGTTCCCGACATCCTGTCGGTAAAAACGTACCCGGATTCGCGATCGGCCCCACATAAGAAGGCGGACCCACATGAGAAAGCCCGCCCTGTGGACAGGGCGGGCTGAAAGCGGTGGAACGCGGTCCGCTACGGCAGGGTCAGGATGTCCGCGCCGCTGTCCGTCACCACCAGCGTGTGCTCGAACTGCGCCGTCCGCTTGCGGTCCTTCGTCACGACGGTCCAGCCGTCGTCCCACATGTCGTACTCATGCGTACCGAGCGTGAGCATCGGCTCGATGGTGAAGGTCATTCCGGGCTGGATCACCGTCGTCGCGTGCGGGCTGTCGTAGTGCGGAACGATCAGCCCGGAGTGGAAGGACGAGTTGATCCCGTGTCCGGTGAAGTCCCGGACCACGCCGTAGCCGAAGCGCTTGGCGTACGACTCGATGACACGGCCGATGATGTTGATCTGGCGGCCGGGCTTGACCGCCTTGATCGCGCGGTTGAGGGACTCGCGGGTCCGCTCGACGAGGAGCTTCGACTCGTCGTCCACGTCGCCGACGAGGTACGTCGCGTTGTTGTCGCCGTGGACGCCGCCGATGTACGCCGTCACGTCGAGGTTGACGATGTCGCCGTCCCGCAGCACCGTGGAGTCGGGGATGCCGTGGCAGATGACCTCGTTGACGGAGGAGCACAGCGACTTGGGGAAACCGCGGTAGCCGAGGGTGGAGGGGTAGGCGCCGTAGTCGCACATGTACTCGTGTGCGACCCGGTCCAGCTCGTCCGTGGTGACGCCGGGCGCGATCAGCTTGGCGGCCTCGGCCATCGCCCGCGCGGCGATCCGCCCGGCGACCCGCATCGCCTCGATCGTCTCGGGGGTCTGCACCTCCGGACCGGTGTACGGCGTGGGGGCCGGCTTGCCCACATACTCGGGGCGCCGGATGTTTCCCGGGACGGGACGGGTGGGAGAGAGCTCTCCTGGTACGAGCAGCGACTGGCCAGACATGCCAGCGAGTCTATCCAGCGGGCATGGGGGACCATTGTCCGTGGCGAAAGGAGCCGGTCATGGCCCTCTTCAAGAAGCGGACCGTCGGCAAGCCCGGCGAGTGGTACTACTGCCTGGTTCACCAGAAGGTCGAGGAGGGCCCCGAGTGCCCCGCCAAGGACCGCTTCGGCCCCTACACCACCCGCGAGGAGGCCGAACAGGCGATGCAGACCGCCCAGGAACGCAACCTGGAGTGGGAGACGGACCCCAAGTGGCACGATGCGACGGCAACGGACCCGGACCCGGAGGGGGACCGGGATCGCTGAGACGGCCGGGATCGCTGAGACGGCTGGGACCGGCGAGGCGACGGGGCCCTGCGAGACGGCTGAGACCAGCGAGACGGGTACAACAGCCGGCGCCGACTCGCGCCCCGGGCGAGAACCTGGTCCGGCGCCGGATTCCGGACCACGGGCGGCGAACCCGAGGCCCCGTCCGGTGTCCTACCACCGAGCCGCCGGCGGCGCCGTCAGCTGGTCCGCGAGCCGGGAGAGCCGGTCACGGAAACGGCGGCGGCCCCGGGGCGAGGGCAGCGAGTTCTCCCCGGCCGCCGCGCTGACGAGGTGCTGAACGGTGTCGAGGTCGAGCTCCTGACCCGGCGGCACGGTCAGGGACTCGTGCGCCATCGCCCCCAGCTCGCGGTCCCCGGCGTCGAGCGCGAACACCGTCGCCCCGGCCCGCCGGGCGTCGTGGATCCGCTCCAGCAGCGGAGCCCCGAGCGCGGACGGGGACACCACGAGCAGGCTCTCCCCGCGGCGTGCGGCCTCGACGCGGCCGAGTCCCACCGCGAGGTGGGCCGGGTCCGAGTCCCGCGCCCCGTGCCGCACCAGCGTCGGCGACAGCTCCGGGGTGCCCGACCACGCCGCCTCGTCCACCAGATGCGCGGCCAGATGCCATGGCTCGTACTCCGCCGTGCCCACGAGCAGCAGCCCGCCCCCGTACGTCACCACGGACCCCCGTAGGGCTCCCGCGAACCGCCGCGTGGCACCCAACCACTCGGTCCCGGCGAGAACTTCGCGCAGCAATGCGACCCGTACGGCATCCATGCGACCGCATCCTGCCGCAACCGGCCACTATTGATGAGGAGTTCACCACGAATTCGCCCGATGTGGGCAAGGGGCCCAGTCACCGGAGATCACCGATGACGACGTCGCACGAGGAGTCCGCCCATGGCACTGGTCACCGTCCCCTTCCGCGCGGGCCGTGAGGGATACGCGAGTTACCGCATCCCCGCGGTGGTCGGCACCGCCTCCGGCACCCTCCTCGCCTTCTGCGAGGGCCGGGTCGACTCTGCCCACGATCACGGTCACATCGACATCGTGCTGAAGCGGTCGACGGACGGCGGCCGCACCTGGGGGCCGCTCCAGGCCGTCGCGAACAACGGCACCGACCTCGCCGGCAACCCCGCCCCCGTCGTCCTCGACACCGGCCGCGTCCTGCTCGTGCACGTCCGCGCGGCCGCCTCCGTCACCGAGGACGAGATCCGGCGCGGCGAGGTGGACGACCTCGACGGGCGCCGGGTGTGGGTGCAGCACAGCGACGACGACGGAGTCACCTGGACGGGCCTGAAGGAGATCACCGAGTCGGTGAAGAAGGCGGGCTGGCGCTGGTACGCCACCACGCCCGGCCACGCCCTCCAGCTCAGCACCGGCCGGGTCGTCGTCCCCGCCAACCACAGCGTCCCGCCCACCAGGACGGACGTCGGTGACGAGCCCCAGTACTACGGCGGCCACTGCCTGCTGAGCGACGACCGCGGCGAGACCTGGTTCCTCGGCTACGTCGACGACAGCACCACCGGCTACGTCAACGCCAACGAGACCACCGCCGCCGAACTCCCCGACGGCCGCGTCTACTTCAACACCCGCACCCACCACTCCACTTCCCGCCCGCCCGCCCCGTTTTCCCGCCCGCCCGCCCCGTCCCCCGGCAACCGCGCCGACGCCCACTCCGAGGACGGCGGCAGGACCCTCGTGAAGCCCTTCCGCCCGCAGGCCGGACTGGCCGGCCCCGTCTGTCAGGCCGGCGTCCTCCAGCTCCGCGACCCCGACCTGCTCCTCTTCTCCGGCCCCGCCGCCCCCGCCGCCCGCGCCCTGATGACCCTCCGCGCCTCCTCCGACAACGGCATGACCTGGCGATCGGCGTTCAGGGTCGACGGCCTGCCCGCCGCGTACTCCGACCTCGTCCGTGTCGACGCGTCCACGGTCGGACTCCTCTACGAGACGGGCGACCTCGGCGCGTACGAGACGATCACCTTCCGTGGGGTGCCCGTGACGGAGCTCACCTGAGCCGGTGGGGGAGCCGGGGCGGACGTAAAGTCGGCCCATGACCTCTACCGACAGTGCACAGAAGGCCCCCGCCAAGGACCCCTGGGACCTTCCCGACGTGTCCGGGTTCGTCGTCGGCGTGCTCGGCGGCACCGGCCCGCAGGGCAAGGGCCTCGCCTACCGGCTCGCCAGGGCCGGCCAGAAGGTGATCATCGGTTCCCGCGTCGCGGAGCGCGCGCAGAGCGCCGCCGAGGAGCTCGGGCACGGCGTCGAGGGCGCCGACAACGCCGAGTGCGCGCGCCGCAGCGACATCGTGATCGTCGCCGTACCGTGGGACGGGCACGGCAAGACCCTGGAATCCCTGCGCGAGGAGCTGGCCGGCAAGCTCGTCGTCGACTGCGTCAACCCGCTCGGCTTCGACAAGAAGGGCGCGTACGCCCTGAAGCCCGAGGAGGGCAGCGCCGCCGAACAGGCCGCCGCCCTGCTCCCGGACTCGCGCGTCACGGCCGCCTTCCACCACCTCTCCGCCGTCCTCCTCCAGGACCCGGAGATCGAGGAGATCGACACCGATGTGATGGTCCTCGGTGAGGAGCGCGCCGATGTGGAGATCGTGCAGGCGCTCGCCGGACGCATCCCCGGCATGCGCGGAGTCTTCTCGGGCCGACTGCGCAACGCCCACCAGGTCGAGTCGCTGGTCGCGAACCTGATCTCCGTGAACCGGCGCTACAAGGCGCACGCGGGCCTGCGGGTCACCGACGTATAGAGACAGACGTGTAGAGGGTGTACGGGCATGGGGGACACTGGACGCCGTAAAACGTCCTCGTCCGTCCGTCAGGAGCCGACCCCCATGCCCCGCCTCGCCCTCTACGCGCTCGCTGTCTGTGTCCTCGCCGTCGCCGCGGCCGTCGTCTCCTTCGTCCAGGGCAGCTGGCTGGGGATCGTGTGGGTGCTGCTGGCCGGGCTGTCGTCCAACATGTGCTGGTACTACACGCGGCGCGGCAGGTCCGTCAGTTGACCGAGCAGAACTCGTTGCTGCCCTGCCAGAAGCGGTAGAGCTCCTGACCGCAGTACGTCTCCAGGTCGCTGATACCCAGGCTGCTCAGGACCGAGTCGACCAGGTCGAAGAACGCGCTGTTGACCGACGGGACCCACAGCAGCGCGAACACGAACAGCAGGCCGAACGGCGCGAACGGCTCCACTTGGCGCTTGACGTTGTACGACAGCCAGGGCTCGATGACGCCGTAGCCGTCCAGGCCCGGCACCGGCAGGAAGTTCAGGATCGCGGCAGAGACCTGGAGCAGCGCCAGGAAGGCGAGGGCGTACTGGAAGTCGCGCGGCACGCCGTCCAGGGCGTCCAGCCAGAACGGCGCCGTGCAGACGACCGCGAACAGCACGTTCGTCAGCGGGCCCGCCGCCGAGATCAGGCTGTGCTTCCAGCGGCCCCGGATCCGGCTGCGCTCGATGAACACCGCGCCGCCCGGCAGACCGATCCCGCCCATGATCACGAAGAGCACGGGCAGCACGATGCTCAGCAGGGCGTGCGTGTACTTCAGCGGATTCAGCGTCAGATAGCCCTTGGCGCCGATCGAGATGTCGCCGCTGTGCAGGGCGGTGCGCGCGTGCGCGTACTCGTGCAGACAGAGCGAGACGATCCAGGCGGCCGTCACGAACAGGAACACGGCCACGCCGGGCTGCTCGGCGAAACCGGTCCATGTCGCCCAGCCGGTCACCGCGGTGACGGCCACGATCCCGACGAAGACGGGGCTGATCCTCCGGTCGCTACGGCGGGTCGCGGCGGTGGTCATGGGGCTCCCTGGACTGGTACGCATGTGCTGGGCCTGCCCGACCGTACCGGGCTCATGCCGAAAACGTCTCGCGATCGGCCATTGGTTCCGGAGAAGGTGGGGGCGTGAGGGCGTGAGGGGCGCCCGCGAGCGACGGCCGTGACGTGAGGGCAGTCACGTGACGGCGACCACCTGACGGCACCAGAGACAATGGACCCCGTGCATTACCGCATTCTCGGCACCACCCAGGCACTTCGCTCCGACGGCACGCCCGTCCCGGTCGGCGGGGCGCGGTTGCGCGCCCTGCTGACCGTGCTCGCGCTGCGGCCGGGCAGGACCGTGCCCGCGGCCGTCCTGGTCGACGAGGTGTGGGACGGCGACCCGCCCGCCGACGCGCCCGGTGCGCTGCAGGCGCTGGTCGGGCGGTTGCGCAGGGCGCTCGGGCCGGACGCGGTGGACTCGGCGGACGGCGGCTACCGGCTCGCCGCGGCGGCCGACGACATCGACCTGCACCGTTTCGAGCGGCTGGCGGGCGAGGGTATCCGCGCGCTCGCCGACGACGACCCCGCGAAGGCGGCCGCGGTCCTCGACGACGCCCTCGCTCTGTGGCGTGGCCCCGCCCTCGCCGACCTCCCGGACCGCACCGCGGAGGCGGCCCGCTGGGAGACCCGCCACCTCGATGTGCGCCGCGCCCAGCTCACCGCGGCCCTCGCCCTCGGCCGTGCCGAACAGTCCCTGCCCGAACTCATCGCCCTGTGCGACCTCCACCCCCTGGACGAGCCCCTCCACGCCCTGCGCCTGCGCGCCCTGCGCGACGCCGGCCGTCCCGCCGAGGCCCTCGCCGCGTACGAGTCGGTACGCGGGCTGCTGGCCGACCGTCTGGGCTCGGACCCGGGGCCCGAACTCCGCTCCCTGCACAGGGAGTTGCTGGCGCCGGCTGATGGGGCTGCCGCGGCGGGGCATGGTCATGGGGGGTACGGCGGGGGCACCTGGAACACCGCCGCGCACCGCGCCGGTCAAGACGGTTCCGGCGTCCGGACCGCGGGAGCCGGCACTCCGGCTCCCGACGCAGGAGACGCGGCGCAAGCGGTGGGGCGGGACGGAACCACCGGGCGCGCCGCCACTCCGCCCGGGGCGCGCGTGAGCGGCGCCGCGGCGGCCGACGCCCGAACTCCGGCCCCGGGCACCTCCCCGCGCCGCGACGGCGCCTCCGCCCCCACCGAAGGCAACAGCCCCGCGGAAGGCATCACCCCCGCGGAAAGCGACGCTTCCCCCGCCGAAGGCAGCGCCGCCCCCGCCCTGGGGTCCGCCGACCTCTCCCGTACCCGTCCCACCCCCACACCCCCGCCCCCCGGAAACCTCCGCGCCCGGCTCACCTCCTTCGTCGGGCGGGCGGCCGACATCGACACCATCCGGAGTGACCTCGCCTCCGCCCGGCTCGTGACGTTGCTCGGGCCGGGCGGAGCCGGGAAGACGCGGCTGTCGCAGGAGGCGGCGGAGGCCGTGGCGTACGCGGCGCGGGACGGGGTGTGGCTGGCTGAACTCGCCCCGGTCGACGACCCGGAGGCCGTTCCCGAGGCCGTACTCACTGCCGTAGGAGCGCGCGAGACCGTGCTGCGCGGCGCCGGAGCCGAGGAGATGCGGGCTGTCGACCGGCACGACGACCCCCTCAGTCGACTCGCCGAGCACTGCGCCAGACGCCGCATGCTGCTGATCCTCGACAACTGCGAGCACGTCGTGGACGCCGCCGCGCATCTGGTCGAGGAGCTGCTTCAGAGGTGTCCGGAGCTGACGGTGCTCGCCACCAGCCGTGAACCCCTCGGCGTACCGGGGGAGTTGCTGCGGCCGGTGGAGCCGCTGCCGCAGCCGTTCGCGCTGCAGCTGTTCGCCGACCGGGGGGCCTCCGCGCGGCCCGGTTTCCGGATCGAGGACGACCCGGACGCGGTCGCCGAGATCTGTCGCCGCCTCGACGGGCTGCCGCTGGCCATCGAACTCGCCGCGGCCCGCCTGCGGATGCTCACCCCGCGGCAGATCGCCGACCGGCTCGACGACCGGTTCCGGCTGCTGACCTCCGGCAGCCGTACCGTGCTGCCGCGCCAGCAGACCCTGCGGGCCGTCGTCGACTGGTCCTGGGACCTTCTCGACGAGGACGAACGGGACGTCCTGCGGCGGCTGTCCGTCTTCGCGGGCGGCTGCGACCTCGCCGCCGCCGAGGCGGTCTGCGGGCCCGCCGTGCTGGAGGCGCTCGGCTCGCTCGTCGACAAGTCCCTGGTCGTGGCCGCGCCTTCGACCGACGCGGGGATGCGCTACCGGCTCCTGGAGACCGTCGGCGAGTACGCGGGCGAGCGCCTCGACGAGGCCGGGCAGCGTGCCGCCGCCGAGCGCGCCCATCTCACCTACTACCGCGAACTCGCCCGCACCACCGACCCCCAACTGCGTGGCTCCGGCCAGCGCGCCGCGATCGAACGGCTGGAACGGGAGTCGGAGAACGTCCGCGCCGCCCTCCAGCACGCGGTCGCCACACAGGACGAGCAGGAGGCACTCTGCCTGGTGCTCTCGCTGACCTGGTACTGGCAGATGCGCGACCTGCGCCTGATGGCCCGCCACTGGTCCCGCGAGGTCATGGCGCTGGGCCCCGACCCCTTCACGGAGCCCGTCCGACCGGCCGCCCCCCTGCGCGAGAGCTGCACGGACGCCCCGCCACCGATGCGCCCCGAGGTCCTGGAAGAGGCCCGCCGCGGCGTGCACCTCGTCCACCTCGCCTGCATGGACATGGACCTGGAGGCCTGGGAGACCCCGCAGGCCAAGCAGAAACTACGCGTCGTCAGCCAGACCTACCGGCCCGGCCTCCCGCAGACCTGCCGCACTCCCGGCAGCTTCTGGTTCTACGCCGTGCTCCTGACCGGCGACCTGGACCGCATGCGCTCCGTCATCGACGAGACCGTCCGCACCTGCCGCGAACTCGGCTACGACTGGGAACTCGCCTCCGCCCTCCAGCTGCGCGCCAACATCCTCGCCAACCGCGCCAGTTGGGCGGGCGACGCGACCCGCGACGCCAATGAGGCACTGGACCTGTTCACCCGGCTGGAAGACTCCTGGGGCGTCGCCGAGGCGCTTTCCGCCCGCGGCGAGTCGAATGAGCGCCGGGGCGAGTACGAGCTCGCCGCCGCGGACTACGCGGAGGCGATCACACACGCCGAACGGCTCGGCGCGCACTCCCAGGCGGCCGTGCTCAGCGCCCGGCTCGGCGGCGTACTCATCGAGGGCGGCGACGCCGAGCGCGGTGAGCGCATGCTGTGGGACGTCCTGGCGAAGGGCGAGGGAACCCTCAGCGAGGCCATGCCCGCCTCCCGGCTGTTCCTGGCGATGTGGCTCGGCCGCACCGGCCGGATCGCCGAGGCGCACGAGCAGATGCGCCTGCTGCGCGCGAACTTCGAAGGCGTCAATTTCGTGGTCTTCGACGGTTTCGTGCTGGGCGTCGAGGCCTGGCTGGACGCGCGCGAAGGGCAGTACGCGGCAGCCTTGGAGAAGGTGCGGACGGCGATGGCACGGGCGGGTGACCCGCTGGCGCAGATGATCGCGCCGCACCTGACCTCCGGGCATCTGACCACCGCCGCCATCGCCATCATGGGCGAGGACGGCGGGCGCCGCGCCCCCGACGCGGCCCGGCTCCTCGGTGCCGCCGACCATCTGCTGCCGGCCGGCCACTTCGTGGGCCCGATGGAGGACGAGGTGCGCGCCCAGGCCGAGGCCGACGTGCGGGCCGTGCTCGACCCCGCGGCGTTCGAGGCCGCGTACGCCGAGGGCGGCGGGCTCTCCGTGGAGGAGGCCGCCGCCCTCATCTGACGCGGACCGGGGTTGCCCGACTTCAGCTCTTGGTACGGAACTTGTGGACGGCGATCGGCATCATGACCGCGGTCAGGCCGGCCGCCCAGATCAGCGTCACCAGCACGTCGTGGGCGATCGGCTGGCCGCCGTTCATCAGGCCGCGGGCCGCGTCCGCCAGCGACGAGAGCGGGTTGTAGTCGGTGAAGGCCTGGAGCCAGCCGGGCATGGTGTCGGTCGGGGCGAAGATGGACGAACCGAACTGCAGAGGAAACAGCACGAGAAACCCCATTGCCTGAATCGACTGGGCGTTCTTCATCACCACGCCCAAGGTCAGGAAGATCCACATGATGCCGAAGCCGAAGACCGCCGCGAGACCGATGGCGGCGAGCAGCCCGGCGACGCTCGACACGGACAGGCCGAGGATGAAGCCCACCGTGAGCAGCACGGTCGTGGCGACCAGCATGCGGCCGAGCTCGACCACGATCTTGGCGATCAGGACCGAGGAGCGGGCGATCGGCAGGGACCGGAAGCGGTCCATCACGCCCGTCTGGAAGTCCTGGCTGAAGCCGGTGCCGACCCCCATGGCGATGTTCATGCCCATCATCGCCATCAGGCCGGGGACCACGTAGTTGACGTACTCGTCCTGGTTGCCCTTGCCCGCGATCGAGCCGCCGAAGACGAACACGAACAGCAGACAGAAGACGATCGGCATCAGGATCGCGTCGAACATCGACTCGGGGTCCTGGCGGATCCACAGCAGGTTGCGGCGGACCAGGGCGCCGATGTGGCGCAGGTTGGCGCGCAGACCGATCCGGCCGTCCGCGAGCTCGGCGGTGGCGGGCGGGGTCAGGGTGGCGGCGCTCATACGGCGACCTCCGCGAACTCGGGGGACTCGGGGGACTGGGCGTCAGCGTCCTGCGGGGCACTGGCCTTGTGGCCGGTGAGGGACAGGAACACCTCGTCCAGGCTGGGCAGTTCGGTGGCGATCCCGGCGAGCGTGATGCCGCGGGCGGTGAGCGCGCCGACCACCGCGGTCAGCTGCTCGTCGCTGAGGATCGGGACGAGCACGGTGCCGGTCTCGATGTCCACGGTCGCGCTGCCCGGGCCGGTGAGGCCGAACTCGTCGAGCGCCAGCGCCGTCGGGCGCAGCTCCAGCGGGTCGGCCGGGCGGATGCGCAGCGTACGGCCGCCGACCCGCGCCTTCAGCTCGTCGATGCGGCCGTTCGCGATGACCTTGCCGCGGTCGACGACCGTCAGCTCGGAGGCCAGCTGCTCGGCCTCCTCCATGTACTGGGTGGTGAGCAGCACGGTGACGCCGTCGGCGACCATGCGCTTGACCTCCTGCCAGACCTCGTTGCGCGTACGCGGGTCGAGTCCGGTCGTCGGCTCGTCCAGGAACAGGACGGCCGGGCTGCCGATCATGGAGGCGGCCAGGTCGAGCCGGCGGCGCATACCGCCGGAGTACGTCGACGCCGGGCGCTTGGCCGCCTCGGTGAGCGAGAAGCGCTCCAGCAGTTCGTCGGCGCGGCGGCGGGCGTCCTTGCGGGACAGGTCGAGCAGCCGCCCGATCATGTACAGGTTCTCCCAGCCGGGGAGCTTCTCGTCCACGGAGGCGTACTGGCCGGTGAGGCCGATCACGCGGCGCAGCTGGCGGGGCTGGCGCAGCACGTCGTAGCCGGCCACCGTCGCCTGGCCGGAGTCGGGGGTGATGAGGGTGGACAGGATGCGCACGAGGGTGGTCTTGCCGGCGCCGTTGGGACCCAGCACGCCGAGGACGGTGCCCTCGTGGACGTCCAGGTCCACGCCGTCCAGTGCCTTGGTCTCGCCGTAGTGCTTGACCAGCCCCCGCACGGTGACGGCACCCCTGGTGCCGATGCCGGGGTTCTTGTCGATTCGCGTCATGCCGACAAAGATGCCAGCCGCCACCGACAACCCACCGACAGACCGCCGACAGACCGCCTACAGAGGCGTACGGTCGCCGATATATCGGCGACAGGATGTTCGTCGGAAACGGCGACAGCCCGCCGACGGGGGATTTCGGCGGGCTGCCTTCGTGCCACAGTGGCTCAGGGGGCGGACGGGCCCTGGGGCCCGTCCGGCGGATCATGCCGCAGACGCGGGGCCTGGCACGCCCACCGGCGATTATCAGGCGCCGTTGCTTTCCTGCGACCTGATCCGCCGGACAGGCCCTAGTGGACGGAGTGCTCCTCCAGCGGGAACGTTCCGCCGACGACGTCATCGGCGAACGCCTTCGCCGCGTTGCCCATGACCTCGCGCAGATCGGCGTACTGCTTGACGAACTTCGGCACCTTGCCGCCGGTCAGGCCGAGCATGTCGGTCCAGACGAGGACCTGCGCGTCGGTCTGCGGACCCGCGCCGATACCGACCGTCGGGATGTGCAGGGTGCGCGTGACCTCGGCGGCGAGCTCCGCCGGGACCAGCTCCAGGACGACGGCGAAGGCGCCCGCGTCCTGGACCGCCTTGGCGTCGCGCAGCAGTTGCTGGGCGGCCTCCTCGCCGCGGCCCTGGACTCGGTAGCCCATGGCGTTCACGGACTGGGGTGTGAGCCCGATGTGGGCCATGACGGGGATGCCGGACTCGACCAGCAGCTCGATCTGGCGGTGCGAGCGCTCGCCGCCCTCCAGCTTCACCGCGCCGACCCCGGCCTCCTTGACCAGGCGGGTGGCGGAACGCAGGGCCTGGACCGGGCCTTCCTGGTACGACCCGAAGGGCAGGTCGGCGACGATCAGGGCGCGACCAGTGCCCCGTACCACCGCGGCCGACAGCATGGTCATCTCGTCGAGGGTGACGGGCACGGTCGTCTCGTACCCGAGGTGGCAGTTGCCCGCCGAGTCGCCGACGAGCATGACCGGGATGCCGGCCTCGTCGAAGACGGACGCGGTCATCGCGTCGTACGCGGTGAGCATGGGCCACTTCTCGCCGCGCTCCTTGGCGGCGGCGATGTCGCGAACAGTGATACGGCGTGTGCCCTTGCCCCCGTACAGCGCCTTGCTGCCGTCGGAGGGCTTGGTCGGGGCAGCCGAAAGCTGCGTCATTGCAACGGCTCCTTACGTCATCTCGAGGCGCCCTGACGGCGTCCCCGGATCGCCTCCATGGTGGCACCTCGTGCCACCGGGTGCCAGACCGGGTCGAGCGACATGCGTCTGCGCCTCCACTCGTCGCGCAGGGTCTCGGTGTCGCCGGGCAAGGTCTCCGTAAAAGTCGTAAGGTCTCTGTAAAGGATTTACGATACGATACGGTCCCGTATCGAATCTCGTTAGGGTCTGCCCCATGACGACTTCCGCTGCTGCCGCCGAACGGCGGGTGCCCGAAGTGGTGCACAGGCGCCGCTGGGTCATTCTCGGCGTGCTCATGCTCAGCCTGTTGATCGTGGTGCTCGACAATTCGATCCTCAACGTCGCGATCAAAACGATCTCGACTCCCGCGCCCGCCGGGCTCGGCGCCACCCAGAGCGAGCTGGAGTGGGCCATCAACGCCTACACGCTCGTCTTCGCCGGGCTGCTCTTCACCGCGGGCCTCCTCGGCGACCGGCTCGGCCGCAAGAAGGTGCTGCTCGCCGGTCTCGCCCTCTTCGGCATCGGTTCGGCGCTGGCGGCGGAGGCCGGTTCGCCGGTCCAGCTCATCGTGTTCCGCGCCGTGATGGGGATCGGCGCCGCCTTCGTGATGCCCGCCACCCTCGCCGTCCTCATGAACGTCTTCGAGCGCGAGGAGCAGCCCAAGGCCATCGGCATCTGGGCGGGCGGCGTCGGCGTCGCCATCGCGGTCGGCCCGATCACCGGCGGCGTACTCCTCGACCACTTCTGGTGGGGCTCGGTCTTCCTGGTCAATGTGCCGATCGTGCTGCTCGCGATCGTCCTGATGTTCTGGCTGGTCCCGGACTCCCGCGACCCGAAGCCCGGCCGTGTCGACCTGGTCGGTGTCGTGCTGTCCGTCATCGGGCTCGTGCTGCTCGTCTACGGCATCATCGAGGGCGGCCAGGTGGCCGACTTCACCGACGCGACGGTCCTCGCGGCCATCGGGGCCGGGCTCGCCGTCCTCGTCCTCTTCGTCGTCTATGAGAAGCGCAGCGACCACCCGTCGATAGACGTCACGTACTTCAAGAACAAGGTGTTCTCGGCGGCCATGTCCGCCGTCGCGCTCGTCTTCTTCGCGCTGATGGGCGTGACCTTCTTCTCCGTCTTCTACACCCAGAGCGTGCGGGGGTACTCGCCGCTGCAGACCGGCCTGCTGATGCTGCCGCTCGCCGCGGCGCAGCTCTACTTCGCGCCGCGCGCCCGTCTCGTCGTCGACCGCATCGGTCACAAGGCCACCTGTACCGGGGGCCTGCTGCTTCTCGCCGCGACACTCGGCGCGTTCGCCCTGCTGGAGGCGGACACGCCGATCTGGATCCTCGAAGTCGTCTTCTTCCTCATGGGCGCCGGAATGGCGCACATCATGACCCCGACGAGTGTCGTCATCATGCAGGCCCTGCCGCGTGAGAAGGCGGGCTCCGCGTCCGCCCTCAGCAACACCTTCCGCCAGGTCGGCGGCGCCCTCGGTATCGCCATCCTCGGCTCGGTCCTCTCCACCGCCTATCGCAACGGCATCGACGACAGCCTCTCCCTCCTCCCGCCCGGCCTGCGCCACACCGCGGGCGAGTCCATCGAGGCCACCCTCGGCGTCGCCGCCCGGCTCGGCCCCAAGGGTGATGCCCTGATCGCCCCGGCCAACGACGCCTTCCTGCACGCCATGCACGTCACCGCCCTGTGCGGCGCGGCGGTCGCGGTCTTCGGCGCGGTGATCGTCGCCCTGTTCCTGCCGGGCCGCACAACGGCCGGGCAGCAGGAGGAGGAGGGGGAGGGGGAGGAGGAGCTGGTGGGCGTGGAGTAGTAGTGGAGTAGTAAAGGAGCGGAGCAGTAAAGGAGCACCCCGGCGCATCGAGCAACCATCGCGGGAATCGAGGAGCCGTCGCCGGATCGAAGAACCAGCGCAGAAATCGAAGAACCATAGAAGGAACGGAGCCGACGCGTGAGCCTCGCCGACAGCCGACCCGGGCAGGCGGGCCCCGCCAGGGGACGCCCCCGCAGCGAGGCCGTGGAGCGCTCGATCATCGAGGGCGTCATGAAACTCCTGGAGGACGGCGTTCCCCTCGCGGACATCTCCATAGAGCGCGTCGCCCGCACCGCGGGCGTCGGCAAAGCGACCATCTACCGCCGCTGGAGCGGCAAGGAGGAACTCTTCGTCGACGTCCTGCGCGCCACCGAACCCCCGGACCCGCAGCTCCCAGGCATCTCGATGCGCGACGACCTGATCGCCCTGCTGGAACCACTGCGCCGGCGAGGCCTGGCCAGCCGCTCGTCGGTGATCCTGCACAACGTCTACGCCCAGATGAAGAGCAGCCCCAAGGTCTGGGCCGCCTACCACGCCACCGTCATCGCCCCACGACGCCGGACCACCTTCGAAGTCCTGCGCCGCGGACAGCGCGACGGCGAACTCCGCCAGGACGTCGACATCGAGCTGCTCAACGACCTCTTCATGGGCCCCATGCTCGTACGCGCGGTGCTGCGCCCGGACGCCGAGCTCCCCGAGGACCTCGCGGCGCAGATCGTCGACAGAGTGCTGGAGGGACTGCGGCCCGACCAGCCTTAGGGCCTGTCCGGCGGATCATGCCGGGGACGCGGGGTCCGGCACGCCGATCTGCGGCGTTGTCGTCGGTTGCCGGCGCACCGCATGTGAGCGTTTCGTCACAGAGGGCGTGCATGATGCCCCCATTCGGAACTTCGAACGCCGAGTTGTACGTCCCAGTGCCCGTACGGCCGTCATGGCACGGCAGGAACGACACCGATCATCCCCTAGGGTCGTAGCGCGGGAGAGACGGTGTGCACGGCAGTTTGTGAGGGCGACGGTATGGCGCAGGCGTACATGACGGAGACGGGCAGTGGAGGCTCGGGGCCCGAGCGCCGGGGACCCCGACTTCGACGCCTGCTGGACAAGTGGCGCGGCGACCGTGGCATCTGGCGCCGCGGCCTCGTCCTCGCGGTGTTCGCGCTGCTCCTCGCCCTGGTGATGGTGCTGCACGCGCAGATCCCGAATGTCGTCGGCAACCTGGGCAGCCTCATGGAGACGTTTCTCCCATGGCTGGGCCTGTGCGTCCCGGTCCTGCTGATCCTCGGCTTCCTGCGGACGTCCGCGACCGCCCTGATCGCCACCCTGGTGCCCGCGATCGTCTGGCTGAACCTCTTCGGCGGACTGCTCATCGACAGGACCGGCAGCGGCGGCGACCTGACCGTCGCCACCCACAACGTCAACGCGGAGAACCCGAACCCGTCAAGCACCGCCCGTGAGGTGGCCGCGTCCGGTGCGGACGTCCTGGCCCTGGAGGAGCTGACGGAAGCGGCGGTGTCGACGTACGAGAAGGCGCTCGCCCCGACGTACAAGTACCACTCCGTGCAGGGCACCGTCGGGCTGTGGAGCAAGTACCCGCTGACCGATATCGAGCCGGTGGACATCAAGCTGGGCTGGATCCGTGCGATGCGGGCGACGGTGACGGCGCCGGCCGGACAGGTCGCCGTGTACGTCGCCCACCTGCCCTCGGTCCGGGTGAAGATGGAGGCCGGGTTCACCGCCCGCCAGCGCGACACCAGCGCCGACGCGCTCGGTGAGGCCATCTCCGATGAGCCGCTGCGGCAGGTCGTTCTGCTCGGTGACCTCAACGGCACGATGAACGACCGCGCGCTGAAAGCCGTCACCTCGCAGCTGCGCTCCACCCAGGGCGCGGCGGGCAGCGGCTTCGGGTTCAGCTGGCCGACGTCGTTCCCGATGGCCCGGATCGACCAGATCATGGTCAAGGGCGTCGAGCCGGTGACCTCCTGGACCCTGCCCGAGACCGGCAGCGACCACCTTCCGATCGCCGCGCGTGTCAAGGTCACCGCAACCGGATCTTAACCTCCAGGAATACTGGGCCTGAGAGCCTTTGTTCCATAGCTGAACTTAAGCTGCCCGTGCACAGCGGCGTGCACGGGCACGTCCCTGTCCGGACGTGCTTCGCCGCGCGTTGTACGTGCTCAGCCGCTCGTCGTCACGCGCTTCTCTGCTCGTCGTACGTGCTTCTCCGCTCGCTCCCCTGAAAGGCCCCTCATGCCTCTGGCCCTGCTCGCCCTCGCCGTGGGCGCCTTCGGCATCGGCACCACCGAGTTCGTGATCATGGGCCTGCTGCCCGATGTCGCGGACGACCTGGGCATATCCATACCCAGCGCGGGACACCTGGTCTCCGCGTACGCCCTCGGCGTGGTGATCGGCGCCCCGCTGCTCGCCGCGGCCACGGCCCGGATGTCCCGCCGCAAGGTCCTGATCGCCCTGATGGTCCTCTTCGTGGCCGGCAACGCGCTCTCCGCTTTCGCCCCGGACGAGCACTGGCTCCTCGCCGCCCGCTTCCTCAGCGGCCTGCCGCACGGCGCCTTCTTCGGCGTCGGCGCCGTCGTCGCCACGAACCTGGCCGCCCCCGAGCGCAAGGCCCGCTCCGTCTCGCTGATGTTCCTCGGTCTGACGGTCGCGAACATCGTGGGTGTACCGGCGGCCACGTTCATCGGCCAACTCCTCGGCTGGCGGGCCGCCTTCCTGGGCGTCAGCGTGATCGGCCTGGTGGCGATCGCCTCGCTGGCACTCCTCATCCCGCACGACCACACGCACGCTCCCACCGGTGGCCTGCGCGGCGAGCTCGCCGCCCTGCGCTCCCTCCCCGTCTGGCTGTCCCTGGGTACGACCGTGGCGGGCTTCGGCGCGCTCTTCTCCGCGTACAGCTACATCACGCCGATGCTCACGGACTCCGCCGGTTACGCCGAGTCCAGCGTGACGCTGCTGCTGGCCCTCTTCGGTGTGGGCTCGACGGCGGGCAACCTGGTGGGCGGACGCCTCGCCGACCACTCCCTGCGCGGCACGCTCTTCGGCGGTCTCGCATCGCTGGTCGCGGTGCTGGCCCTCTTCCCGGTTCTCATGACCGCCCAGTGGAGCGCGGCCGTCGCGGTCACCCTCCTCGGCGCCGCGGCCTTCATCACCGGCTCGCCGCTCCAGCTGATCGTCATGGAGAAGGCCTCCGCGGCCCCGTCCCTGGCCTCCTCCGCCAACCAGGCCGCCTTCAACCTCGCCAACGCCGGCGGCGCCTGGATCGGCGGCCTCGCCCTGGCCGCGGGCTTCGGCGCGACGTCGCCGGCACTGGCCGGGGCGGGGCTGGCCGTGCTGGGCCTCGGGGTGGCGGGGGTGGCGTACGCGGTGGACCGCCGCCGGGCGCTGGTCCCTGCGGGAGCCCCGGGCCGCTTGATCGCGGCGCACGTGCCTCCGCACCCGGAGCACGTTCACCACTGACTCGGTCGGGGGCGGGGGTGGGTCTGTTCCGCCCCCCCCCGCCCCCTTGCCTCCGCTCCCGAGCTGAGAGTGCGAGTTCGAATTCTCGTCACCGTACTTTGAATCCTCCCCTCCGTGAAGGGAGGGGATTCCTGGCTCAAGCTGCCTGGCGGACCCGCGGTCCGTCAGGTCTTCCGCTCTCGGCACCAGCCGGGTTGAGACCAGCCCGGA
>NZ_JBEZLR010000092.1:0-40133 GCF_040652275.1 Streptomyces sp. NPDC048275 | reverse complement strand
GAGGTGCTGGACCGGTATCTGCACCACCTGCCAACAGCCCCTACCCAGCAGGACACCCACCACGCCAAGATCGAGACAGACCTAACGGAGTCCTAGTAGCGCCCGCACGGTACCAAGAATGGAGTAGCGCACTGTCGCGTCCATGTTGCCGCTGCCATTCCTTACGTATCACTACGTTGTCCTGTGCCCTTCGGCTACAAGGTCGCGGATCGACCGGCCGTGCGACAGCGACCGGCCTTGTGCGTCGTGGGTCACGTCGCCGAACGTGTCGAGGCCGGCGTGATCGGTTGCCCACTCGCAGGTGAAGGGACTTGGTAGGCGAACTGCTAATTATCGAAACAAGTAAATGGGTAAAATGATTGACCTGTCAAGGAGATGGATTCGTGGGACGTGTCCCGCAGACTCAGTCTCCAGGACTATGTCAGGGACGCAAAGCCACCCAGGATCCGTGCGTCGCAGTCCGTAGGAGCGACGACAGGCCTGCTTCATGGAAGGCCAGTTCGAGGTCGGCCAGTCCCTCGGAGAAGTGAGTCCAGCCGTCGTAGTGGGCAGGCACCACGATGTCCGCATCCAGGACGGCTGCTGC
The DNA here is from genome assembly GCF_040652275.1 of Streptomyces sp. NPDC048275. Classification (NCBI taxonomy): domain Bacteria; kingdom Bacillati; phylum Actinomycetota; class Actinomycetes; order Kitasatosporales; family Streptomycetaceae; genus Streptomyces; species Streptomyces sp. NPDC048275. The sequence continues at coordinate 39,547 of NZ_JBEZLR010000092.1, read as the reverse complement.
AGCCGCGGCTCGCCGACTGTCCATGGACAGAGGGCGCCCCTCGAACTTGGCCGGTACGCGTGCCGCTCCGGCGTGCAACAGGGCCACACTGATGCCCGGGACGCGGCGGGACACTTCCGCCACCGTACTGATGGAGGCGTTGTCGCCGCTGATGTACACCGTGGGGAGCCCTTGACCGGACAGGACGAAACCGGTGACCTCGCAGTTGACGTAGCCGTCCGCATCATGCTCGCCGTCTTCTGGACCGTGGATCGCCGGGACCGCCAGGACGGTGAGTTCGCCGCCGCCGTCCCGGCGCGGCACAGAGTGGCTGGTCCAAGGGGACAGGCCGATCGCGGGTTGGCCGAGTCGTGCCGCGGAGAGCGGGCCCGTGAGGACCAGCGGCGCAGTCTTGGCGAACGCACGTCCGCGCTTGTCGAGGTTGTCCGGATGTAGATCGTGGCTGACCAGCACAAGGTCGACGGGCCCCAGGGCGCTCTCGCTGACAGCCGGTCCCGCCGTCTTGGTGAGGTACCCCTGCGGACCGGGCGCGTCGAAAGTCGGATCGCTGACGATGCGCAGGCCACCCATGTCGATGACGGCCGTGGGGCCGCCCAGTACGGTGACTGCGCATTCCTGCCGGGCCAGCCTTGTGCTCGTCATGGTCACCCTTGCTGCTGCGTTTCGATTGCTTCGTGTACATGATTCACGCTAACGATTCCGGCGGAGCAGGTGAAATGCCTTCGGAGACGGATCCATGCCGATCAGGCATGGACGCTGTTCACTGGCACGGGCGCGTGCTCTCAGGGTTGCGCCGCCGCTACGGCGGCGTCCAGGAACCGGCGGATGAGTGTTCTGGGAGCATCGGGCAGGTGGACGAGGTTGACCGGGATCGGTGGTGCGTTGGTGAGGGAGACGAAGACGAGGGCGGGATGCCGGGTACGGCGCTGGGCTACCTCGGGGACGATGCCGATGCCCCGATTGGCGGCCACCGTCTCCACCCACTCGTCATAGTTCGCGGTTTCGACGATCTCCTTCGGTCGCTGCTCTGCGGACCAGGACCAAGGGCCAGTAGTGCCGCTGACCGTATTGACGACCAAAGGCCAATGCTGGACCTCGGACCAGTCCAGGTGCCCGAGGTCGGCCAGGGCGCACTGCCGGGCGCATACGGCGACGCGTGCTTCGTCGTACAGGCGTATGGTCCGGACGGGTTTCGGAGGAACTACGTCGCCACGGATCACTGCGATGTCGACAGCACGTTGACGCAGGGCCTGCACAGGATCGTCGATGCGGGTCAGAGTGACGGACGCGCCGGTGGTTTCCTCGAAGCTGTTCACGGTCTGCTGTGCCCAGGGATCCGGCAGCAGCCAGCTGAAGCCGAGCCGAAGGGTGACCTTGCGGCGTGCGACGGCAAGGGCCTGGTCATAGGTGGCGAGGACCTGCTCCACGTGCTGGAGGAACTCCGCACCGGCGTCGGTCAGTTCGACACGCCGTGAGGTGCGGTCGAGCAGCCGGACGCTCAGAGCGCCTTCCAACTGGGCGATCGTGCGGCTGAGGGCCGGCTGGGTGACCAACAGCTCTTGGGCCGCACGAGAGAAGGACCGGTACCGTGCCACGGCGGCGAAGGCCCGCAGGTGACGAAGTTCGACCTCCATACCCCTGGCATCCTTCTGCGCATCAATGCCTGCTGTGCATAGAGGCAGCATAATCGGCATTTCACAGGTTCACTCGCCCTGTCTAGCGTCATGCGTGTCCACCGTGAGCCGAAACCTGGCGCCGTCCTTGTCAGCACTGCCGCTTGCGGTGTTGTGGGTCAGCGATGGCACTCACTGTTCATCGCACGCGTAGAGGAGAAGCTGACCATGAGCCGATTGCTGTCCGATCTCGGCGTCGAACTCCCCGTTCTCGCCGCGCCGATGGCTGGCGGAGCAAGTACTTCCGAGCTAGTCACCGCCGCCGCCCGTTCGGGCGGTCTGGGTTTCTTGGCCGGCGGCTACAAGACTGCGCAGGCGCTCGCCGAGGAGATAGGGGCCGTTCGGGCGGAGGCCGTCCCCTTCGGCGTCAACCTGTTCGCCGCCAATCCAGTCCCCATCTCGTCCGAGGTCTATCGCCGTTACGCTCGCACGTTGCAGCCCGAGGCCGACCGCTACGGGCTGAAGCTGAACGACGGCAAGCCGGTGGAGGACGACGACGACTGGGCCCAGAAGATCGACCTGATCATCGAGGCTTCCGTCCCGTGGGTTTCCTTCACGTTCGGAGTCCCCGACCCCTCAGTCATCAAGGCCCTCCGCCGGTCCGGGACCACCGTCCTACAGAGCGTCACCTCGGCCGACGAGGCCCGCCAGGCGGCGGAGGCGGGGGTGGACGCGCTGATTTTGCAGGGATCCGCAGCCGGCGGGCACTCAGCCACACTCACTCCCGACCGTCCACTCACACCTGCCCCGTTGCCTGCTCTGATCGCGAGCGTACGCCGCACCATCACGCTGCCGCTGATCGCCACCGGAGGCATCGCCAACGCCGCCGACGTGGCGGCCGCGCTCCATGCGGGCGCGGACGCCACCATGATCGGTACTGTCCTGCTGCGCACGGACGAGAGCGGAGCATCCGCTCCTTACAAGAAGGCCTTGGCGGACGCCGTCTTTGACGCCACCGTGATGACGCGCGCTTTCACGGGCCGGCCCGCACGCGCCTTGCGTAACCACTTCACGGACGAGTACGACCCCGTCGCCCCGCTCGGCTACCCGGCCTTGCACCACCTCACCGCCCCACTCCGCAAGGCGGCCACCGCGGCCGGCGACACGCGGCTCATCCACCTGTGGGCCGGGACGGGATACCGCCAGGCGAAGAAGGAGCCCGCCGCTCACACCCTGAAACGGTTCGCCAGTCTGCTGTGAGGCACTGCTTACGGGAGCGGGCATGCCGCATCCGACGCTATGCACATGCCTGCCTGCACAGGGCGGTCCTCCGCGGAGGGCAGCGGTCACACCCCGCAACGCCAACGTGTTGGTGTCCTGGAAGGCGAGCAGTTTCGACCGCACCGGACTGGCGGTCCGGAAGCGAGGGCGCCGCACTCGGCGACCGCTCGGCCAGTGGATGAAGTGACTCGGTACGCCGGTATGAGTACATGCGCATGCCCAGGACGCCGCCTGTGGCGCCCTGGGCATGTGTGTCCGAGGTCAGTAACCGGCGTTCTGGCCGCCGTCGACGTGCAGGATCTCACCCGTGACGAAGTGTGCGTTCTCGAGGTAGATGACCGCGTCCGCGGCGTCCTGGATGTCACCCATCCGGCCGACCGGGTGAAGCGCGTCGAGTGTCGCGTGGGTCTCCTGCGGGTGCATCGGCGTCTTGATGACACCAAGCGCAACAGCGTTGCTGCGGATGCCGCGGGTGGCGTACTCGATGGCCAGGGCCTTGGTCGCGGACTGCAGGCCGCCCTTCGTCAGCGAGGCCATCACCGAGGGGAGCGCGGAGCTGGCCTGATCGACCAGGCTGGTCGTGATCTGGACGACGTGGCCGCCCCCCTGGCGGAGCATCTGCTCGATCGACAGCTGGGTGATGCGGAAGAAACCGCTCAGGTTGACGCCGGTGACCGCGTCGTAGTCGGCCTGCGTGTACTCGTGGAAGGGCTTGGACACGAAGATGCCGGCGTTGTTGACCAGGGCGTCGATGCGGCCGAAGCGCTCGATCGCGGCGCTCGCCACACGCTCGGCGGTGGCAGGGTCGGCGATGTCGCCCCGAACGGTGAGGATGTCGGGTTCCTGTGAGGGCTCGATGCTGCGCGATGTGGCGACGACGGCGTAGCCGAGCTTGCGGTAGGCGTCGACCAGGCCGGCGCCGATGCCCTGGGACGCGCCGGTGATGACGGCGACCTTCTGCTCAGGGGTGTTCATGGTGACTCTCCAGGGGTGTCGGGTTCGGCTTTCTCGCCGGCTCCCATCAAAGTAGTCGACCGGTCGACAATTTGCCATTCGGCCGCCGGCCAGGCCACCCGCCCATCGCCCCCATGAGCTGCGGTGAGAGGTTGCGGCTCCCAGGTGAGAGGAAACCGATCGCCAAGGCACCCGTCCGATCCGGGCTGAGAGGTTGCCGTCGCCGAAGAGTTGAACTTCGCTCGGGCTGCGGAACGGCTCTTCATCGCCGACCCCTTCCCGTCACAGCAGATCAAGGCGCTCGAACGCGGTCTCGGTGTGCGGCTTTTCGACCGCAGCCGCCGCTCGGTAGCCCGTACTCCGGCTGGTGTGGCCCTGCTTCCGCCCATCCGGGCCCTGCTGGTCGGCGCCGACGGTCTCCACGACCGCGCAGCCAGAGTCGCGGACTCCGAAGAGCTCGTCCGGCTCGGGTACGTCAACTGGCTGCCCGCGAACCTGGCCGCCCGCGCCTCGTCCCTCGCCCCGGCACGCCTGCACATGGACGTCTGCGTGGCCCCCGTCCCACACGCGGGCCGCCCGGGTGGCGGGCGGAAGCCTGGACCTGGCGCTGTGCCGGGTGAGCCGGGAAGATCTGTCGACGCTCGGTCTCCGTGCCCGGCTGATCGGGGTGGACCGGCTGTGCGCAGTGGCCTTGGGGCAGGACGCCGGTGAGGTTCGCGCACGGGACACTGTGGTCCTGATGGACGACGACGCCACGACGTGGCCGTCCTGGAACGAATACGCGGAGCAATTGGCCCGGGAAACCGGAACCCGCGCTGTTCACATCCGCGACGGCGGCATCACCGGTCCCGCATTCTTCGATCACGTTCGCCGGTCCGGGCACCCGGTCCTCAACTCGCCCAAGGGCCAGAAGACTCCGCTGCCGCCCGACCTGAGAATACGGCCCGCGGTCGAGACAAAGGTCTACTGGACATGGTCCCTCATCTGGCGCAGAGACGAACTCCGCCTGGTTGTACTGAAAGCCGTCGACGTCCTGACCGAGAACATCGGCGATCTGGAAATCCACGCAACGGTTGTGCGGCTCCCCGGCAGCGATCCGCACAAGCAGGAGAACGGCAGGGCTTTCTACTGGGCCGCGGGGCGACGGAGAGTGTGAAGCAAGGTCGTCATCGCGAGCACAGCGAGCGCTGCGCCGGCTACGGCCAGGAGCCCCCAGGTGAGAGCCGGCTTCGCCGTGGTGTGCGTCGTGTTGAGCAGCCGTAGAGCGAAATTTGTACTGGCTGCTGGCTGTCACAGGGAAGCTGAAGACCCACAGTCCGAGATGGCGAGGGTTGACGCAGGTCGGGAAGGAGAAAGGCAACGAGATGGCGCAGGTACTGAGCCAGTAGCAGCCAGATCAGTCCACTGATCGTGCAGAGCGCGTCACTGAACGGCAGCGCGGCCGGATGCATCGTCGCCGACGCCTGCCAGGCACCCCCCCCAAAAAATCAGCGGTGCCCAGGGAGATGGGCGCATGAGGCCGATCCGAGCGGCGCGGACCCCGTGACTGCCGACGGAACCCGCAAAGACAACGGCAGCCCGGGCGGGGCCGTGGAGTCCGGCGCTGCGACGGTGTTCTGTCTGGTGTTGGTCATAGGGGGGACCCTGGAGACGTGTGCCGAAGAGCGGGGTGAAGGCTCTGGGCGAAGTTCTGTTTCGGATGCAGGCGTGGCATTTCGTCGGCCCGCACGGCAGTGCCGGGGCGGCGCCCGGCCCGGCACTGCCGACGTTTCAGGCCGCTACGTCGAGCACGACACGGAAGCGGGCCTCGCCCGAGAGCATGCGCTCGTAGGCCTCCGAAGCCCGAGTGAAGGGCATGACCTCGACGCTGGGACGGATGCCGTGGGCCAGGCTGAATGCGAGGTTGTCCTCGTTCTCGATGGACGAACCGGTCAGGCTGCCGACGATGGAATGAGTGCCGAAGATCAGGTCGGGGGTGGAAACGGTCAGCGGGTCGGGTGCGGCACCGACCACGACCAGCCTGCCGCCCGGGGCGAGGCCGCGGACCAACGGGTTCATGGAGGAACCGCTGGACGCCGTGGCGACGATGACAGCGGCGCCGCCCAGGGCGCCCAGCGCGGCTCCGGGATCGGTGCTGGTGCTGTCGATGTATTCGTGGGCGCCCAGCTGTCGTGCGAACGCCTCCTTCTCGGCCCCCCGGGCTATGGCGGCGACACGGTAGCCGAGGCTGCGCGCGTACTGCAGGGCCACATGTCCCAAGCCGCCGATACCCTGCACGGCGACCAGGGCGCCGGCCCTGGTGGGTCCCTGCTGCAGTGCAATGAAGGTGGTCAGTCCAGCGCACAGCAGTGGAGCGGCGTCGATGGCCGAAATGCCCTTGGGGATGCGCACCAGGCCGCTGGCCCGGGCGTAGGCCACCTCCGCGTATCCGCCGTCGGTCGTGGTCCCCGTCTGCTCCTGGTTGAGGCAGTTGACGAAGTCACCACGGCGGCACGGCTCGCACTCCCCGCAGTGCCCGTTCAGGAAGCCAACACCGACACGGTCACCGGGCTGCCAGGCGGTGACGCCGGCTCCTACGGCGTCAATGACGCCGACGATCTCATGTCCCGGAACGAGGGGGTGCGACGGGTCGCTGCGCAGGCCTTCCACAGCCAGTACGTCGGTGTGGCAAATGCCGCAAGCCTCCACTCGCACACGCACCTGTCCCGGTGAGGGATCGAGCAGCTCGCGCTCGACCAACTGCAGGTTATGGACACCAGTGGCCTCGAAGGCCCGGTATGTGGACATGACTGCTCCTGAGTGTCGTTCTGCCCAAGTGCGCGGGCAAGGTGGCGGACTTCGGTTCCTAGGGCGACGGAGGACTTTCCGTCGCGCATCGCCGGCGAAAGCACCAGGTCAGCTAGGGGGGTGAAGACGCCAAGCGATGAAAATGACCGGTCGTCTTAAAGAGTAACCCAGGTCTTGGCGACGCCTTGGCGTTCCTGGAGCGCGGCGGGCGCTGACGCATGTCGATGTCTCGAGACCGCTTACATGTGACGGCTCCTCCGGCGCCGGGGACCGTGGGAACCGCGTTCTCCAGCTCCTGCCCGTAGGTGAAGCAGCGCAACTGGACGCCGAGCAGTCTGTTGGCGTGAGGCTGCATCACAGAAGTGGAAGCGCCGGCGTGCGGGCTGATCAGGACACCCGGGGCGGTCCGCAGTGGATGCCCCGCGGACAGCAGTTCAGGGTCGGTCACATTCAGGGCCGCAAGAGGTCGACTTCCTCCTTCCGCCTTTTGACTCCTTGAAGGGGATTACGGAGCCGTCCGCTGCACCCGGGGCGCTGTCAGAAGGCTGGGCAGCCGGTCTGGGAGGCCGGCATGCGGCGAGCCCGGCCTCGGCAGGAAGGCGCACCCCGCAGTCATGTCCTCGAGCGACTGAACGGAGGCAGCGGCCATGGCGCCTGAGGATTACAATATGGCCGGTCATCTCGGCCTCCGGGGCCCCGACGCCCGGACTTCTCACACGTATCGACCGTGTGCCGGCGCTGTGCGCCAACTGGAGTAGCCGCAGTTTGACCTAGGCGACCGGACATATTTGATGCGAGGTGATGGAGATGGGACGTGCGTCCAAGCGTGAGGAAATCGCGCAGGCAGCCTTTCAGCAGTTCCATGCGCGAGGCTTCAACGCCACAGGCATCAACGACATCACCAAGGCCGCCGGGGTTCCCAAAGGGTCGTTCTACAACCACTTCTCCAGCAAGGAGGAGAGCGCCCTGGAGGCGTTGAGCCGGTACGCCGCCACATTGCGGTTCGACGTGCTCACCACGCCGGGACGTCCGCCGCTGGAGCGGCTTCGGGCGCACTTCGAGTTCCTGAGTAAGGACACAGTCGAGCACGGGTTCGTCCGAGGATGCCTCGTGGGTAACTTCGGCGCCGAAGTGGCTGATCACAACGAGGAGATCCGGTCCGCGATCAAGCGCGGTTTCGATGGGTGGGCCTCACAGATTCGGCAGGTGCTCATTGAGGCCCAAGAGGCAGGCGACCTGGACAGCTCCCTTGATGTGGCGGCCACTGCGCTGTTCGTCCTCAGCGCCTGGGAGGGGACGCTGATCGCGGCGCGCGCCGACAAGTCGGCGGCACCTGTGGACGCATTCTTCCGTACCGTCTTCGACATCGTCCTGCGGTAGAACTTCCTCACCGTGCAGCCGGCCCAACCGATCACCGGGGCCACCGAGTCGTGGCCGAACCCGGGCCTCGGCGGCGCCGGGTCGGCTCCGCCGATGGCGTGGCCGCCGGCGCCGTCCTGAAGAGCGGCCGCATGGCCGAGTCCGGTCGCTTTCCTCGTCGGGTCCGCATGTTGACCGGCTTGGTGGCCGAATCCGGTTGTGTGGCGGTCCGGGGAGGCAAGCGGGCGCCCCCGGACCCGCCGCCGGCAACAGTTCTACGGCCCGTCCGGCCACCTGGCGCTCAACGATGATTCGGATGCCCAGGGCGATGAAGTCATCGACTATTCCGTTTCCGCAGGCTGGGGTACGTTTGACGCAAGTCGACCGGTCGTCTAGCTTAGGTGACCGGTCGACTATTTCGGTCCGCCTGAACCCCTCATGTAATGGAGCTCCCTGTGGCCACTCCCGTCAAGCTCGCCATTGTCTACTACTCGTCCACCGGTACGATCACGGAGATCGCCAAGGAGCTCCGCGACGCAGGCGTCAAGGCCGGCGCCGAAGTCCGTCTCCTCAAGGTCGCTGAGCTCGCCCCTCAGGCCGCCATCGACTCGAACCCGGCCTGGGCCGCCAACCACGCTGCCACCGCCGGGATCCCCGAGGCCACCCCCGAGGACATCGAGTGGGCCGACGCCGTTGTCTTCGGCACGCCGACCCGCTTCGGTAACGTCTCCTCCCAGCTCAAGCAGTTCATCGACACCCTCGGCGGCCTTTGGGCGGAGGGCAAGCTCGCCGACAAGGTCTACAGCGGGTTCGTCTCCACCGCCACGGCCCATGCCGGCCACGAGTCCACCCTCCTTGCGCTCTACAACTCGGTGCACCACTTCGGCGGCATCGCCGTTACCCCTGGTTTCACCGACCCGCGCAAGTTCATCGACGGCAACCCGTACGGCACCTCCCACGCGGACGGCCAGGGCAGCAACCCCGTGGACGACATCACGCGCACTGCCGCCGGCATCCAGGCCCAGCGTGTCGTCAAGATAGCCACTGCGCTCAAGGCTGCTGCCTGACCACACGCAGACGTGTCGGTGCCGCCCCAGCGGTCACCGACACGTCGCACCAGCTGCAGCGTCCGACGCAAACATGGATCCGCAGCGGCCAGGGGTTCCCGCGCTTTCCCTGAAGTATCAGTGGAGACGGGTCTCTGGGCCGTGAACCGGCGGCACCACTCGGGGCCCGGCGCGTGCGAGGTTCATCCTGATGGCGCCGGGCATACGGCCCCACCTCGCCGTCTGGCGCTGACGCGTAGACCTGTTTGCATTGGACAGAGACCGACTTTTCCGGCATCGCGGGGTCTCGCAGACTGTCGCGAAGCCTTGCGTCCCCCGAAGAAACGAGAGAGGAAGAGACCGTGAAGGAGTTCCTGGTCGAGCTGACCACCAGCGTGCCCGAGGGGACCGACCAAGCAGAAGTCGACCGGCGCCGCGCCGCCGAAACTGCGCGGGCCAAGGAGCTCGCCGCCGAAGGCCACTTGTTCCGGCTGTGGCGCCCGGTCGGGGAACTGCGCAGCGTCGGCGTGTGGTGCGCCGACGACGAGGCGGAGTTGCGTGAGAAGGTTCTGGGAAGCCTGCCCCTGTGGCCCTGGATGACCGCGGTGATCACCGCCCTGCAGTCACACCCCAATGATCCGGGCCGGACCCGCTGAGTCTTCTGGCGCGGCACCTCACTGCCACGGCTCGGTGCGCCGATCACGACCGCCGCACTGAGGGGGAGTCCATGCCCTGCCCCGCACCTCGGCGCACCAAGCCCGCAGATGTGTTCCAGAGACACGGCAAAGCCCACCCCGGGGCACTGTACGCGGTGTGGCCCCAGTTCATGAGATGAGGAAGCCTTGATGGACAGCACAGAAGCACAGCAAAACATCCTGCGTGGTGTCATGGACCGATGGAAGTCCGGGGTCGATGCGCATGAACCGCAGCAGGTGGCTTCATGTTTCACCGAGGACGCGATCTTCCAGGGGCTCCGCCCTTACAGCGTCGGTCGGCAAGCGGTCGCGCAGTACTACGACTCCCAGCCACTCGGGCTGGCGGCGGACTACGAGGTGCTCGAAACACGGGTACTTGCCGAGGATGTTCTGCTTGGGTACCTCAGCGTCAATTTCTCCTTCACCGATCGGCCGAGCATTCGAGTCAGTCTCAGCATCGTGCTCAGGCGAATAGGTGGCGAGTGGTACATCGCCCACTATCAGGTGTCCAAGCTCGACTGACGAGTTCCGCAGACGCGCCGCGGCCGGGTGACCTGCGTTGACATTGGCAGGAAGCGGATGTCACACCCGGCTGGGCCCGCCTGCCCTCCCTCAGTGACGGGGGGACTCGCGAACGCGTCCTGTTCGGCCTCGGGGCGAGAGGGCCTTCACCGTCACCTGGGCGACGACCGGGGTGAGTCCGTAGACGGACCCCTGGTCAATGGCCACCCATCTGTGTGGGGGGGCGGGGATCGCGCCGGATCTCCGACTGGGGGAGCACGGCGCAGGCCGGCCAGCAGTTCGTGGTTGCCGGGAAGAAGGGCGCCTGGACGGCTGTCTGGTTCAGCGGCTCGAAGGTCTGGTTCTACAACCCGCACGGTGGCAACACCGTCCGCGCTCACGGCGTGACCGTCGTCTGGTCCGGCGCGACGCCCGCGAGCCCGCCGGTCGCCGTGTACGGCTCCAGCTATCCCGACGTCTCCGAGTACCCAGCAGGCTTGAGCCCCTCGACTCAGGCTCCGCTGAGCATGTACAGCATCCCCGCCGGCCAGGCATACGTGGCGACCACGGCGCCGCATGCCACTGACGACTACTTCGCTGGTAACGGCACGGTCGTCACGGGTGGCAAGACCGTGTACACCATTCAGTACAACCACCGGGTCGCCCTGGTGTACTCGAGCGATGTCACTGCCAAGTAGCGAGACTTCAAGCTGGGCGGCACGCATCACTGACTGCATGCACCTGGCGAAGTGACCTGGCCCTCAGGCCTGTGACTCCGTGCGGTCAAACTTTCTCGCCCGAAGGGGCAGAGAGTGGATGGGCTGAGCTGGGCGCGTGCTCGCCCAGCTCAGCCAGACCGCTGCGAGCCCCCTGGGGCTTTGCGCACCAGCGTGGACTGCTGCGACAGGGGGGCTGCAGGCCGTCGCGTCGCGTCCCTCGCGTATTGCGACCGACTGGTACGGCGTGCTGAGCGGAGCGACGCTGATCGCGCACGATCCGGGCTACCGTCTGCTTGCCGGCTCGCCCGCCGGTGCGACGGGTTCCTGCTGGCAAGTGCCGCTGGCCGCCCTGATCGGTCGTGAAGAACCCCTGCGATCTGCGGCGTTGGGCGGAATGTGGCGGACTTGGCGCCGCTGCGTCAGACATACGACTCGATCGGGGGGCGCTTGCCGTCGCCGCGTGATCTGGAAGATGCGCATAGCCCAATGCGATCGGGCGATCGGGCGAGACTCTTCCGACATCCGGCTTCACTTCGTGTCGCGGGCGGGTACAACGGTTCAGGCGCGGTTGGACGGCAGCTCGTCCATGACGTCGGTCTGGTCGACTGACTGATGCCATCTGAGCGGGACAGGTGTCCCGACGCTTTTGCCGCTGTCGCGGCGCCTTGCCCATCGGTGTCGGATCGACAGCCGGTCTGCCCGGGGTGTCGTAGGACGACAATCGCCCACGGGAGGTCAACAGGCCGGCCATGACCCCCAGTGGCCGTCGAGACCTTGGAATCGGCTGCCCTCCGCCCCTCCTCGAGCACTGTCCTGCGGACGGTGCCGACGTTCAGCGAGCAGCCGCTGCGGGCGCGCTCTTCTTGCGGGCGCGGTAGGCGGCTGCCTTGATCTTGTTCCCACAGGACTCCATACCGCACCACTGTCGGCGCACGCCTCGAGAGCGGTCGACGTAGACGCGGGTGCACTCAGGGTTGCCGCACTCCTTCATCAAAGGCACATCCGGACCGCTGAGCAGTTCGACGGCATGCCGAGCGACGGTGGACAGGGCCTGTTCGGGGGTCGCCTCGGTCTGGCGCCCGGTCGGGGTGAGCTGCGGCGACGCGGGGGGCTTGCGCGCAGCGCCGTTCAACACGCTGAGCGCTTCCCCGCCGTACTCCTGACCGAGCCGACGGGCCGTGACGAGCTCGTAGATGGCCTCCCGCACCGCCTTGGCCTGCTCGACGTCCTCTTCGTCGCCAGGCGTGATGGTGTCGACGAGTCCTGACTCCACGTACCAGGCGTCCAGCCGGTCCGGTGTAACGAACATCTCGAAGCGCACCGAACGTCGCGCGCGCAGAGTCGCGGCGAAGTCGAGGGCAGGATTGCCGCACACGAAGACATGATGATGATCCACGTCACTATTCTGACAGGTGACTTGAAGTGACGGCAAGAGCCGTCACTTCAGAAAGGTGAGCCCCGGCTCGTCGCCTGGCGCTTCACCCCGCCTGGGGCCCAGTGAGCGTGGCGATTTTTGCAGTCGTCAGGGACCGCGGTCGGCCTGCCGCGGAGCCGGTGGCGGCGTACTCGTTGTAGAGGTCCGCAGGCGCCGGTGACGCCTCGCTGCGATTGGTGAGTGGCAAAAGGTGATCGCCTTCGCCCCTTCGTTGACAGTGCGCGGGAAGCCGTGCCACCATCGTCACCGCTTGAACTGGTGACGGTGTCGTAGTGGGGCCCAAGGGGGCTCTGAGTGGCCGGTGCCACCCCGAAGCGCCGCCCGGTTCGGACGTCGGCGACCAGGAGGGTGTCGTGGCTACCGGCTGAGCCGGGCGGCCTGGCCCTTCCGCCATTGAGGGGTCCGGGATCGGCGCAGGCTGAGGTGCCGTGGAGGCAGGGGGGCGAGGCTCTGCGGTCCAGCACTGCGCGTTTTCGGTGCCTCCGTCAAGCCGGCCATCACCTTCGCCGGCGCAAACGCGACCGTCTCGCGCGACGAGCGTCGCCGACATAGTCGCCACCTCGAAAGTGTCGCCGAAATAGTCGCCACCTCGAAGGAGTGCTGAACATGGCAGAACGGCCGAAACGGAACGCCGAGGGTGCGCCGGTGGGGCGGCGGGCATTGCTGGGCATGCTTGCCGCGGGTGCCGCGGGCCTCGCCGCCGCCCCCTATCTGCAGCACGGCTGGGAGGGGTTCCTCGGCGCCGCCTCTCAGGTCGATGCGACCGGCCTCACCGGCCTGCTTCCCAACCCTGGCGGATTCCGGTACTACAGCGTCGTCGGCTCCGTACCGCGCAAGAACGAGACGAACTACGAGCTGCGGATCGACGGCCTGGTCGACCGGCCGAAGACCTATACGCTGCCAGAGCTGCGTGCCCTGCCGCAGACCCGGGTCGTTCACGATGTCCTGTGCACGGACGGATGGCAGGTGGACAAAACGCCCTTCGAGGGCGTGAAGCTGGCGCACCTCCTTGATGCCGCCGGAGTGCGCTCCGAGGGTGCGGCCATCCGGTTCACCTGCTTCGACGGCGCATACAGCGAAAGCCTCACCCTGGAGCAGGCGCGCCGCTCGGATGTTCTGGTGGCGCTCGACATGCTGGACAAACCGATCACCCACGAGCACGGCGGACCGGTGCGCCTGTTCGTGGCCCCCATGTACTTCTACAAATCGGCCAAGTGGTTGTCCGGTATCTCGGTCACCGACAAGGTCATCCCCGGCTACTGGGAGGAGCGCGGTTATGCGGTCGACGGCTGGCTCGACGACGCCGACAGGCACAGCGAAGCGGCCTGAGCGGGCCGGCAGGGTCCGCCGGTTCAGCCCCGCCGAACGCCTGGTCCACCGGGCAACCGGCTGGCTGATGCTGCTGTGCCTGGTCACCGCGGCCTGTCTGTACTTCGGCCCGCTGGCCCAACTCGTCGGCCGACGCCACCTGATGGCCACCGTCCATGAGTGGTCGGGCATCTGTCTGCCGCTGCCCTTCCTGCTCGGGCTTCTCTCCCAGGACCTCCGCGCGGACCTGCGCAGACTGAACCGCTTCGCGGTATACGACCGACAGTGGCTGAGAGCCGTCCGCAGACGGCTGTCGTCGCCGGACGCTCGGCCGGCCGGCAAGTTCAACGCGGGCCAGAAGATCTACGCGGGCTGGGTCGCAGGCGCCGTGCTGGTGATGATGTTCACCGGTCTGCTCATGTGGTTCATGGGACTGCTGCCCTTCATCTCTCGCACCAGCGCGATCTTCGTGCACGACTGCCTCGCCTGGGCGATCGCCATCGTCCTGATCGGGCACATGCGGAAGGCGTACCAGGACCGCGAGGCGAGGCTCGGGATGCGCACGGGATATGTCAGCACGTCCTGGGCCGCCCGGCATCACTCCCGGTGGCTGCGGCACGACCACGCAGGTACCGTTACCGAAAAAGCGAACACCAAGTGACATGCCCTGGGAAAGTCCACATGATGCGGCGAGTGTGACCGCCGGGCTTCGGGTACTGAGGCGCACTGGATGGGCTGCCAACAGGGTCTCGAAAGGGCGCGGACACATCCGACGCACACCGTTTCTCAGGACAGGAACTATGCCGTGGGCGGCACCGGACCAGTTCTAGACCACGACCACGAGAGCGCTCCCGCCGGTATCCTCGGCAGTGAACTGGCGGCGGCACTGCACGAGGCCGTGCAGGAGACTGCTCACCGACTGAACGCCGTGGCGGCGGCCGTCTATCTGCTCGCCGCTGACGGCACCGAACTGTGGGCTGCCATGATCGGCGGCAGTCCTCCCTCCGTCTTCACGCTGCCCTGCCGTGTAGCCCTGGATTCTCCCCATACCTCCGCGCGCGCCCTGGCTCAGTGCGGGACGGCACTCCTGGTCGACCCGGCCCCGCAGACAGATCCGGAGCGCGGGGAGATGGCCTATCCCTACACCGCCGCCTCCGTCCCACTCGCAGCGGTGGGGTGCCGCTTCGGTTCATTGACGGTCCTCCGTGCCGAAGGCGGCAACGAATACAGCTCCGCCGACCGTGAAGGGTTCGAACGGCTCGGTGACCGGCTGGCCACCGTCCTGGCCGAACTTTCCGCCCGCGGCACCGCCATCACGCCCGGGCGCCTTCCCGTTCTGGTCCCGGTCTTCGACTCTGATCCCTCCGCCGAGACCGTGGGCCAAGTCCCTTGGGGCGTTCCAGGCGTCGCCGGGTCCGCAGGGCTGACCCTCCTCTATCCCTTGCAGCGACTGGCCGACAGGCTGAACCGGGCGACGACCATGGAGCACATCACCGGGGCAGCGGAGGCTTGCGTCATGGTGCCGTTCGGTGCCCAGGCGATGGCATTGATCTCGGCAGCTGAAGGACGCCTGTGGGTCCTGGGGCACAGCGGTGAGTCATCGCACCTGGTCCGGGAACTCCACGGCAGCGGATTGCAGGCCCGCACGCCCGCCGCCCGCGCCGTGCGGGGACGGGCGCTGTTCCTTCGCGGCGAGCCCGGTAGTCCGCCCCACCTGCGCGACGGGCCTGACGACAAGGCGCATGCCGCCGCCTACCTTCCGCTCGTCGGCACCAGGAGTGTCATCGACCTACCGATGTCCGAAGCCGAACACGTTGTCGGGATCTGCTGGCTGTCCTTCGGCGGACCGCGGACTTTCCCGCCCGAGGAACGGGCCGTGCTGACCATGATGGCCGGACTGCTCGGCTCGGCCGTCCAGCGCGTCCAACTGAGCACCAAGCGCCAAGCGCTCGCCGAGGCGATACAGAAACGTCTGCTTCCCTCCGCACTCGCGGAGGTCCCGCGGCTCACCACCACGGCCCGCTACCAGCCGGCCGAAGTCGCCGGCGCCGTCGGCGGCGAGGCCGGCGGCGACTGGTACGACGTGATCAGCATGCTGGATGATCTCGTTGTGCTGGTCATCGGGGACGTGGAGGGGCACACGATCGAAAGCGCCGCCGTCATGGGGCAGTTGCGCAGCGCGGTGGCCGCGTACGCCACCGAGGGCCACAGGCCGGCGGCGCTTCTGGAACGGACCGGCGCATTGCTTGCCCGGCTCGGCACCGAACTCCTGGCCACGTGCTGTGTGGTGGCGCTGGACACGAACGACGGAGTGGCTCAAGTGGCGCTGGCGGGGCACCCCGCGCCGCTTCTCCGGATGCGCGACGGTACCGTCCGCACGCTGCAGGCACCCGCCAACGTTCCCCTCGGACTGCCCATCGACACTCCTTTCCGAACCCGGCAGTACACCATCCCCGAGGGCGCGGTGCTCATGCTCTACTCGGACGGGCTGCTCGACAGGGACGGCGACAGCGCCGCAGCGCGACTGGACGCCGTCGGCTCGCAAGCGGGGACCGAACTCGAAGAGCTGGCAGACCGGCTGCTCGGCGGCAGCACCGCCCACGGCCGGCGCGACGACACGGCCCTGCTCCTGGTCCGCTACGAAGGAACAGACGAAGGTACGGCCCCTGGGGCCGGGCACCTGCACATCCAGCGGCGCGACCTGAGGGGAGTCAAGAAATCCCGCGGCTTCGTGCGCGACCATCTGTACCGCTGGGGCCTGGCGGACATGTCGGAGGACCTCGAACTCGTCACGTCGGAAGTCGTGACCAACGCCCTCATTCACGCGGGAAGCGATGTCGACGTTCGACTGCGGGCGTACCCGGACCGCGTCCGTCTTGAGGTGCGGGACGCGGACAGCGACCCGCCGATACCCACTCCCTACTCCATGTCGGACGAGGGCAGTTCCCGGGCGGAACACGGGCGTGGCCTGTTTCTCGTCGACGCGCTGGCCCGTACGTGGAACACCTCTCCCAGCGGGCGCGGTAAGAACGTCTGGCTCGAGCTGGACATCCCGAACGTTGAGTCACGAAGCGCGGTGCGCACGCTTTTGGACCGCTGAACGTCTCAACCTTCCTGACTGCCGACATGAGCCGGCCGGCTCTGCGCGCCTTCAGGGTATGAGGCGGCGCATTGCTGCCATCGCCCCGCACCGGGATCGCCGACACCGAGCGGAACGAAGAGCTGACCGAGGGGGCACGCGTGCCGTGCGTATGCCCCCTCGCCGGTGCCGGACAGCTCAGTCGTCGCTGTGCAGGATGGTCAGTACACGCAGCGCTTCCAGGTAGATCCACACCAGTGTCGCGGTGAGACCGAAGGCGGCCAGCCATGACTCCTCGCGCGGTGCGCCATAGGTGATCGCGTCCTCGACCTGCTTGAAGTCCAGTGCCAGGAAACACGCGCCGAGAACAATGCCGACGATGCCGAAGACGACGCCGAGGCTGCCGCTGTCGAAACCCAGGCCGTTGCCTGCGCTGAAGGCAGAGAGAAGCAGGTCCGCCGCCATGAGCAGGAGGAAGCCGGCGGCGGAGGCCAGCACAAAGCCGAAAAACCTCCGGGTGACGCGTATCCAGCGCATTCGGTACGCGATCAGCACGCCGGCGGAGACGGCGAAGGTGCCCAGGACTGCCTGGACGATCACGCCCGGTGCGATGTACGTCGAGGTGGCGTTGGAGATGACACCGAGGAAGACCCCTTCGAACGCCGCATACCCGAGGATCAGGGGCGGGGAAGGCGTGCGCTTGAACGCCTGGATGATCGAGAGGACGAAGGCGATCACGGCCGCGCCGATGGCGAGCCCGTACGACTGGCCGACGTTCGTCTCGTCAACGGGCAGCAGGATCCACGAGAGAGCCGCGGCCAGGGCTACGGTGGAGAGCGCCGTCGCAGTGCGGACGATCACGTCGTCCAACGTCATCGTGGCACGGTCGGCCCGAGAGCCCTTCAGGAGGCTCGGACCCCTGGTCGCTTGGTACGGATTGGTCATGTGATCGACCGTGGGGCGGGCGGCAACCGAGGCACTGACCGGCTGCCGCACGCTGGTGCCGGCCTGACCGACCGTGCGGTCGAATCCCCAGCGGGAGAAGATCGGGTTACTCGTCTTCACGTCGTTCCTCCTCGTGCGCCGCATGTGGCGCGGGTACGGCAGCCTCAGAAGCGGTCGACATCAACGACCGCCTGGGCAAAGGCGGTGGGAGCCTCTTGCGGCAGGTTGTGACCGATGCCGGTCAACGTTCGGTGGTCGTACTTCCCCGTGAACCGATCGCGGTACGAGGCGCCGTTGCCGGGCGCGGTGAAGGGATCGCGCTCGGGGTCGAGGGTGATGGTGGGCACCTCGATGACGGGCCGGGTGGCGAGCTGCCTCTCATACCGGTCGTAGCGGCGTTCGCCGTCGGCGAGGCCGAGCCGCCAGCGATAGTTGTGGATCACGATGGCCGCGTAGTCGGGGTTCTGGAACGCGGCGGCTGTGCGCTCGAAGGTGGCGTCGTCGAAGTGCCAGGTCGGGGAGACGGTGTCCCAGACGAGGCGGCACAGGTCATGCCGGTCCGTCTTGTCCTCCATGGCGAGACGGCCCCGCTCGGTGGCGAAGTAGTACTGGTACCACCACGCGTATTCGGCCTTGGGGGGCAACGGCTTCTTCTGCGCCTCGACGTTGGTGATGACGTATCCGCTCACTGACACCAGCGCCTTGACGCGTTCGGGCCAGAGGGCCGCGATGATGTCGGCGGTGCGCGAGCCCCAGTCGAAGCCGGCGAGAACGGCCTTTTCGATCTTCAGGGCATCCATCAAGGCGATGATGTCGAGAGCGACCGCCGACTGCTGGGCATTGCGGAACGTCCGGCAGGAGAGGAAGCGTGTCGTGCCGTGACCGCGGAGGTAGGGGACGATGACCCGGTAGCCTTCCGCCGCCAGCAGGGGAGCGACATCGACGTAGCTGTGGATGTCGTAGGGCCAGCCGTGCAGGCAGATGACGACCGGGCCATGAGCGGGGCCCGCTTCGGCGTAACCGACGTCCAGCACACCCGCCTTGACCTGCTTGAGTGCGGCGAACGACGTGTGTGTGCCGGGGGCCACCGTGGGCACCGTCGGTGTCGGAGTGTCACCACCATGGTGGGCTGCGGCTGAGGCCTTCGCGCTTCCCTGGAAGCCGGCCAGCGAGACTGCGGCTGCGCCCGTGCCCATGCCGACAGCCTTGCTGAAGGTACGCCTGTCGATCATTTGAAATCCTCCGTTGTCCGGTTCCGAAGGTCGATGTGGTGGTCGCAGGGCATGCCACTAGATCGGCCCTGGGGCATCGCAGTGCGGCTGCGCGATGACTGTTCCACAGGATTCGTCACCAGTCAAACAGGTGACTTTTTTGTTGCGCAGTCACAGATATGTGTGTCTTGCGATGGACACAGGGGCGGGCAAATAGGCGGGCCACGCTCATGGATCCAGGCCGTGCCGTGGGAGATGCGCAGGGTTGTGTAGCTTCTGTTGCCGCACACGTGTCACACATGTCATACGCGTCAAGAGAACAACTTCCCGATCGTTCAGGAGGACGACGATGAACCGCTCCGCCCGTGCGTTCTGGCTCCGCTCGCCGGGCCATGGCGAGATACGCGACGTGACCCTCCCGGAGCCGGCCGACGGTGAGGTGTTGGTGCGCTCGCTGTGGTCCGGGGTGAGCCGCGGCACCGAGACGCTGGTGTTCCGCGGCGGAGTGCCGCAGAGCCAGCACGGCGCCATGCGCGCCCCCTTCCAGGAGGGCGACTTCCCGGGGCCGGTGAAGTACGGCTACCTCAGCGTCGGGGTGGTCGAGGAGGGACCCGAGGAGCTGTCCGGCCGCACGGTCTTCTGCCTGTACCCGCACCAGACCCGCTACGTCGTCCCGGCGAGCGCCGTCACTCCGGTGCCGCCGCACGTGCCGGCCGGGCGCGCGGTGCTCGCGGGCACGGTCGAGACCGCGGTGAATGCCCTGTGGGACGCCGCGCCGCTGGTCGGTGACCGGATCGCCGTGGTCGCGGCGGCGGCATGGTCGGCTGCTCGGTGGCCGCGCTGCTGGCCCGCTTCCCGGGGGTGCGGCTCCAACTGGTGGACGCCGATCCCGCGCGGGCGGAGGTCGCCGAGGCGCTGGGCGTCGACTTCGCCTCGCCCGGGCACGCCCTCGGCGAGTGCGACCTCGTGGTGCACGCCAGCGCCAGCGAGCAGGGCCTTGCGCGCGCCCTGGAACTGCTCCGGCCCGAGGGCACGGTGCTGGAACTCAGCTGGTACGGCGACCGGCGCGTCGCCCTCCCGCTCGGCGAGGCCTTCCACTCCCGCCGGCTCACCATCCGCAGCAGCCAGGTCGGCACCGTCTCCCCGGCCCGCGCCGGCCGTACCTACGCCGACCGGCTCGCCCTCGCCCTCGACCTGCTCGCCGACCCGGCCCTGGACGCCCTCGTCACCGGGGAAAGCGCAGTGGTCGGCGTGTCAGATGCCGACCGGGGCCTGAGTCTCACGAGCACCCAGCAACGCAACGCAACTCGCCCAGAGCGTGCTGAGCTGAGAAGTGTTGTTGTAGAGCTTGGCGAACAGCACCTGGCCCTCCAGTTGCGCAACCACGGATCGGGCAGCTTCGCGGGTGTCGGCGACGACGACATCGCCACGTCCCAGAGCCTCGGTGATGACCGCGTCGATCATCTCAACCTGAGCGTCGAAGATGTCCTGTAGGCGCTTGCGTACGGCTTCGGTCTGATTGCTCATCTCCAGGGAGAGATTCCCGAACATGCAGCCCGAAACCGCTCCGCAGCTCTCCTGGCCGGCCTGCTGACGGGCCTCCGTAGCCTCGAACAGCTGCCGTAGCCGCTGCAGGGGCTCGGCGTCGCTCGCCAAAATGCGGATCCAGTCGCATCGCTCAGCGGTCCAATGCTCGTCAATCACGGCGAGCGCGAGCGCCTCCTTGGATTCGAAGAAGTAGTAGAAACTACCCTTGGGCACCCCGGCTGTCTTACAAATCTCAGCAACGCCCAGAGCTGAGTAGCCCTGCAGTTCGATGAGTGACTGTGCAGCGTGAAGGATCTTCTTCTTGGCATCGCTCGTCCGTCCCATACCTCAACTATACGACCGATCGACTATCAAGTAGTGGTCAAGTAAGCCACCTACGGAGCTCCGCCGCCGATGACGCCTCTCGGCTCCGCTCTCGGTCTGGTCACCCCGTGATCCGAGGTAGGGGAACTCGATCCAGTCTGGCGTCCCACCAGGGAGGAATCCGGTCCTGGAGTCTGCCGGGGTGGCGGGCGCAGTGTGCACCCATGGGAAGCAGGCGAAAGATCACCTCTGCGGCTCCCGGCGTCAGCCGAGATCCGTGGTGATCGGCGAGCTCGGGTCCTACCGGGCGCTGCCGATAGCCCTCCGCGCTCCCCGCGGTCGGCGTCCCCTCCTGGTGCAGATCATCGGCATAGGGCCGGCCCTCTTGGAGAGTGTGGACACCGCGCCTTACGGTCCAGGGCTGCTCCCGCCTGCCAATGACGAAGAGCGCGCCGGCTACGACGAGATGCGCTCCCGGACGCGGGCGATATTCGCAGGCGTGCAGCAGCACGCGGAGGACGTCTTCGGCTCGATCGGGGTCACGCTCCCCGGTCAGCTCTTCAACGCCTTGGCCACGGTCCCCGATCACCTGCATCACCTGCTCCAGCTGACCGTCCCCGGCTTCGAGTACCCGCGCAGTGACGCGCCGGAGTCGTTCCGCTTCATCGGCCCCATGCCGCCCCTTCCCGATACCGACTACGAACTCCCGGACTGGTGGGCCGGCTTGTCCTCCGGCCGTCCGGTCGTCGTCGTCACCCAGGGCACCGTGGACTACGACGACCCGTCCCGTCTCATCTCCTCGTCCCCACGATCCGCGCGCTGGCGGACACGGACGTCACCGTCGTCGTCGCCACCGCGCGCTCTGACGGCCCCGACCTGGTGCGAGCGGAGATGGACGGCGAAATCCCTGACAACGTCCACCTCGCCGGATTCGTGCCCTTCGAGCAGCTCCTCCCGCTCACCGACGTCCTGGTCACCAACGCCGGCTACGGCGGCGTCCAGGCGGCGCTGCGCCACGGCGTCCCACTCGTCGTCGGCGGTGAGACCGAGGACAAGCCCGAGGTCGCCGCCCGTGTCGAGTGGTCCGGCACCGGCATCAACCTGCGCACCAGGCGCCCTGAGGTGACGGCCGTCCGCGCCGCCGTCGACAAGGTGCTGAACGATCCCCGATACCGCGAGCGTACGAGGGAACTCCAGAGCCAGTTCAGTGAATACCGCCCCTTCGACATCATCGCCGAGGTCGTTGAGTCGGCATGACGAAGCACGCTGTCCGGACGGGGCGCGCGACCATCCTCGCGGGGCTGGTCCCAAGTCGCGGCGATCATGTGGGTGTGCAGGTCACGCCGGTGTGACGATGCTCCGGTGGGCGCCACAAAGGCAGCGAGGCTCCGGTTGGAGCGGGTGACCCTCAAGTCGCCCTGCTGAACCGGAGCCTCGGTGTGCCGACAGTCAGCCACCTTCGCTGCGCTGGTCGCGGGCTGATCGCGCAGGCCGGCCGGGGCGCGGTGACCGGCGTGCTCATCGGTGCGGGGTTGACACGCGCCTGGTCCCATGACCGCACCCACGCCTTCTTCTCCCGTGCGAGCTGGAACCCCCGACCTGCTGGGCGTCTCCCTCTCTTACCTGATGGTGCGTCAACAACGAGAAGTCATACTTCTCCGCTCGGCGCAGCATCCTTGCTCGGCGATGGGGGAGACAGAGCCGCTCCGTCAAGGTCGACACTGGCGGACATGGGGCGATGCCGACGTCGTACGCATGAGGTGCGATCTACCTGGCCTTGTCCCGGTAGGTCTCCAGCAGCCTCAGCCAGACTTCGCTGATGGTGGGGAAGGCGGGTACGGCGTGCCAGAGCCGCTCTATCGGCACCTCGCCTGCGATGGCGATCGTGGCAGAGTGGAGTAGTTCTGCGACGCCGGGTCCGGCGAAGGTGACGCCGGCCACCGTGCCGTGGTCGGCGTCGATCAGAATGCGGGCCTGGCCGCGGTAGTCCTTGGCGTATTGCTGCGCGCCCGCGAGGTGTGCGAGGTCGTAGTCCACTACCTCGACCCGGCGTCCGGTTCGCTTCGCTTCGTGCGTGGTGAGACCGACTGAGGCTATTTCGGGAGTGGTGAAGACGACCTGTGGTACGGCTGTATGGTCGGCGGTCGCGGCGTGCGCACCCCACCGGGCGGTGTCGACCGGCTTGCCAGTGGCGCGGGCGCCGATCGCGGCTCCGGCGATGCGGGCCTGGTACTTGCCCTGGTGGGTCATCAGAGCCCGGTGGTTGACGTCGCCGACGGCGTAGAGCCAGCCATCGGCGACGGCGGTCACCCGGCATGTGTCGTCCACGGTGAGCCAGTCGCCGGGGGTGAGACCGACGGTCTTCAGGCCGATGTCCCCGGTGCGCGGAGCCCGGCCGGTGGCGAACAGGACGTCGTCCGCGGTCAGTTCCTCGCTGTCGGCCAGTGTGATCCGTACCGCGCCGTCTGCGCCGATCTCGCGCGTCACGGAGGTGACCGAGGCGCCCAGCCGTATGTCGACGCCGGCTTCGCGCAGTCCCTCCGCGACCAGCTCACCGGCGAACGGTTCCATCTTCGCCAGCAGTTCGCCGCCGCGGACGAGCATGGTCACTTGAGAGCCGAGCGCCTGCCAGGCGGTGGCCAACTCGATGGCGACCACACCGCCGCCGACCACGGCCAGACGGCCCGGTACACGGTCGGCGCCGGTGGCTTCACGGTTGGTCCAAGGGCGTACGGTGTCGAGCCCGGGGATCTCGGGCAGGGCGGTGCCGGTGCCGGTGCAGAGCGCGACGGCGTGCCGCGCGGTGAGCCGGACGGTGCCCTCGTCGGAAGTCTCTACCGATACCTGCCGGGGACCGGTGAGCCGTCCGTGGCCGCGTATGAGATCGACGGAGACGGAATCGAGCCAGTCGACCTGGTCGTCGTCCTTCCAGTAAGCGGCCATCCTGTCGCGGTACGCGAAGACCGCGTCCACGTCCAGCGGCCCTTCCACCGCGTGGCTCAGCCCGGGTACGCGGCGCGCGTCGGCGCGTGCCACCACCGGCCGTAGAAGCGCCTTGCTGGGTTCGCAGGCCCAGAACGAGCACTCGCCGCCGAGCAGTTCGCGCTCTACGATCACGGTGCTGAGCCCGGCCGCGCGGGCACGCTCGGCCACGTTCTCGCCGACCGGGCCGGCGCCGATGACGACCACGTCGTAGGTGCGGAAGGCCTCGTCCATTATTTCTCCTGTCACTCCGTCGGATGTTCCGGCTTCCGCGGGGGCGCGCCTGCCGGAGCCTGCGCGCCCTCCGCGGTGTCCGGTGGGCAGACTTGCCGTCAGCGGCCGGGAAGCCGGGTTGTCACTTCCTGGAGCACCCACTCGTTGCCGTCAGGGTCAGTGAACGCGGCGAAGGAGCCGTAGCTGCTGCGCTTCGGATCCGGGCCACTGACCCGTGCCTCATCCGTGCCGCGGTGGAAGACTCCGCCCGCGTCGTGGAAGATCTCGCCCATCTCGATGCCGCGGCCGACGAGCTCGGCGTGGGCCGCCTCGATATCGGAAACGATGAGATGCAGGCCCCGCACCGAACCCGGCGCGGCCGTGGTGACCCCGGTACCGAAGAGGATCGAGCACTGCGAGCCGGGAGGTGTCAGGTGCACCACGCGGTAGCTCTCATCGGCGACATAGTCGACGTCCAGACGGAACCCGGCCGCCTCATAAAAGGCCTTGGCCCGGTCGACGTCGGAGACGGGCAGCACGACAACTTCGAGTTTCAGATCCATCTTCGCCTTCACTTTCACGTACGGAGGCTGCGCACCGCGGTGCGTCACCGGTTGAACTGGTGTGATCATGGCAGCCCGATGCGTCACCAGTCAAGCAGGTGACGGCGGTGTCGCTCGCATGGTCGTCACCGGCTGTGCACGGTGACGCACGAAGCGCGGGGGTTGCTGTCGCCCATGCTCCAGTTGGTCGAATGCCGAATGCCGAATGCCGAATGCGGTAATTGCGGTTAGTGGATTTACGGGCTCAGTCGCTGATCTTGTGATCGGGCGGGTGGTGTCGGTGGTTCCTGTCATCGTGTCCCGGGTGTACTTCGCGGAGTTTCGAGGCTCTTGTGCCTCATCTGGCCGGTGTTGTGGTGGAGTTGGTTGAACGGGTGGTCGGCGGGATCACGCTGCATGCCCGTGTGCGAGCGGTTGATGCGCGGTGTCCGCACTGCGGCACTGTCTCAGGGCGGGTGCACGGCCGGTACCTGCGGCGGTTGTCCGATGCGGCGGTCAGCGGTGCCTGTGTGGTGATCGAGCTGCTGGTGCGCCGGTTCCGGTGCTTGAACGCCGCCTGTACGGCGGTGACGTTCGTCGAGCAGGTCGCCGGGTTGACCAGTCCGCATGCCCGCTTCACGCCGTTGCTGCGTGGGATGCTGACCTCGATCGCGGTGGCCCTGGCCGGGCGGCCGGGGAGCCGGCTTGCGACGGCGCTGGGGGTGCCGGTGGCCAAGGACACCCTGTTACGCCTCCTCAGGGCCCTTCCCGAGGAGGCGGTCGGGCAGGTCAGGGTGCTGGGTGTCGATGATTTCGCGCTCCGCAAGGGCGACTCGTACTCGACGATCCTGGTGGATCTGGAACGACGGCGCCCGGTCGGCGTGCTGCCGGGGCGTGAGGCCGAACCGCTGGCCGCCTGGCTCGCCGGCCACCCCGAGGTGGAGATCGTGTGCCGGGACCGTGGCGGGGCCTATGCCGAGGGCGCCCGCACGGGCGCCCCGCAGGCGGTACAGATTGCCGACGGCTGGCATTTGTGGAAGAACCTCGGCGAGGCGGTGGAGAAGACCGTCGCCGCCCATCATGCCTGCGTCCGGACCGTGTTCGCGAACACCGTAGCGCCAACCCCGCCGCCCGTGGACGACATCTGGCAGCTGCCGCCGCCCGCGGCCGACGCGATGCTCGACGTGTGCGGGCGGGAACGCCGACTGGTGACCCGGACGAGGGAGCGGTACGCCGCCGTGCAGCAACTCCTCGCTGACGGCAGTTCGCTGGAGCAGATCTGCCGCACCCTGCGGCTGGACCGGTCCACCGTGCGTCGCTTCGCCCGCGCCACCACCATCGACGAGTTGCTGGTCAACGCGACGAACCGAACCAGCATCCTCGATGCGTACACGGCTCATCTCCACCAGCGGTGGAACGAGGGCTGCCGCGACAGTGCACAACTCCACCAGAAAATCCGGGCCTTGGGCTTCCGGGGCAGCATCCAAACCACCCGGCGCTACCTCCGCCCCTTCAAGACCATCACCGTCGCTCCGGCAGTAGCGCCTCGTCCGGCTCCGCGGCCCCGCCGCATTGTCAGATGGATCATGACGAACCCCGGCAACCTCCCGGAGGAGGATGCTCTCACCCTCAAAGAGATCCGTGCCGGCTGTCCCGAACTCGATGCGACCACCCGACACGTCCGCGACTTCGCGGCGATGCTGCGTGACCGGAGCGGCGACCAGCTCCCCGCATGGATGGAGCGCGTCGAGCACAACGACCTGCCCGCACTGCACTCCCTGGTCAACGGCCTGCGCCGGGACCAGGACGCCGTCATCGCCGGCCTGTCCAGCAATGGAGCGCCGGGCCGCTGTGCTGTCGAACTATGAACGGGACATCTGGCCGGGGCTCTGCCAGATCGAGGACTACGCCTACACCGTCATCGCCCAGATGCGGCCCGACCTGCGTCCCTCCGAGGTCAAGGCACTCGTCGACGTTCGCATGGACCGCCAGCAGCAGGTGCGAGAGGGTGCACTCGCTGAGTTCCGCGCCCTGGTGGACGAGCATGCGCTCCACGTCGCTGTCGATGATCTCGTCGTGGCGAGGCGGCAGCTGGAGCGAGTTCTGGAGGAGTCCGAAGACCCTCGCAATACCATCCGTATCCTGCCGGGCACCGTCGGATTGCATCCGGGGTCTGCGGGCCCGTTCGTCCTGATGGCCTTCCCTGAGGCCGCCCGCCAGGTCGTGTGGGTTGAGACGATGGTCAGCTCGTTGTACTTCGACGGGGAGGATGATGTGCAGCGCTACACCGCGACTTTCACCAACCTGTGGGAGCGGGCGCTGGACCCCGACGAGACGCGCATGGGCCTCAAGAAAAGGATCAAGGAGCTAGAACAGTGACAGCGAAGCCGGACCCGTCCTCGTTCGACCTGTCGTCGGTCGAATGGACGGTGTCCAAGTACAGCGGCGGCGGCGGGAACTGCGTGCGCGTCGCCGTCAAGGACGGGTACGTCCTGATCGGTGACTCGCAGAACCCCGATCGCCTACCCCAGGTCTTCACCCCGTCCGAGGCCAAGGCGTGGCTGCTCGGTGCGAAGGACACGGACTTCGACTTCCTGCTCGATCTGTGATCCCGTCCTGAAGTACCGCAAGACAACGGGCCGGCCCCACGGCAGATGGGGTCGGCCCGAACCTTTGCGGCCGGGGCCAGCCACAGGGGGATCTCGTCCGACGGCCTGGGCGCAGCCCATTACACCGGAGGCTCGGGCTCCACCTCTATTCGGGACAGCGCACCCGAACGCAAGGAGTGGTCTCCCGATGACCGAGCACATCGCATCTCCGGCGGAGGCAGCCGCCGTTCCAATTGAACCGCACTTCACCGTCCTGCTCTTGAGGGACGGGATCGTGCACGTCGAGGGCCTGCTGCGCCAAGTCGCCGACGCCCAAAAAACTTGCTGGTCCTGGTGATCGCCAAGCGCAGCGATGCATGCGCCGCTGCGTGGTGCTGCCCAAGCGGTGGATCGTCGAGCGCCTCTTCGCCCACCTGATGCGCACCCGCCGCCTGGCGCGCGACTCCGAACGCCGCACCCTGGTCGATGACCGTGGTCATGACGCGCCGCCCGGCCCTGCACCCCGCGGGCAGGCATGAACCGGCCCGGCGTTGGCGCGGCCAGCCAGCCGTGCGCGACCTCGCTGGCGCCGTGCGTGCCGGCGTCACGGTGCGACCGAGCCAGGCGAACGCGGAGCATGCCCGGCTGCTCCTCTCCCAAGGAAGCACCGCCTGACGTTCCCGTTGGCCTTCCCTCGGCTTGGCATTCGCCCACGGCAGATGAGAAAGAGCCTGGAAAGACTGGAACCTGCTCCGAGAGCATGTCAACGTACAACGTCCCGGAAAAAACCAGGTCAGTGAGGATATCCAGGCTTGCGAGTCGGCCTATGGACAGGTCGGCTGTGACGGCGGACGGCACCTCATGCTGCCCGATCTCATCGCAAAGACCCCGACCCTCTAATCCGCCCGATTCATCGCCCCGATCCGCTTGGCAC
Source organism: Streptomyces sp. NPDC048275 (assembly GCF_040652275.1). Taxonomy (NCBI): domain Bacteria; kingdom Bacillati; phylum Actinomycetota; class Actinomycetes; order Kitasatosporales; family Streptomycetaceae; genus Streptomyces; species Streptomyces sp. NPDC048275. The sequence continues at coordinate 11,504 of NZ_JBEZLR010000092.1, read as the reverse complement.
TTGGAGCCCCGAACGTATGGACCACATCGGAGCGAGAGAACTACGGCGCTCCTCCGCGGCGCTGTGCTTCTGTGTCTGTGCGGCCGTGTTGGTCGGCGAGGACTTGCTGCAACATGGCTACCGCCGGGACCGAGCGGTCCTCGCGCACATCGCGACACACCTGCGGCCCCACCCAGACATGTAGCCCGAGTCGTCGCTGCTCCCGAGCACGTTGTTGCACGCGACCTTGACCGGCTCATTGACGACGGGCTGGGGGTGCTCGTGACGGACGGCGCGACCCCGTCCTCCGATCGTACCGGCGGGCTCCCTGAGTTTTGCCCGCCAGTAATCGTCCGTGAATTTCCCTGCGGGGACGCACAACATAGACCACGATTGCCGGTTAGCCAAACCGGCGATCGTGACGACCATTGAGGGTGTTCGCAGCGGCTGTGCTTGGCGGTGGAGCCCTTCGGACACTACAGCCCTTCATGTCGGTGCCCCGCACCCGCAATTGACAGCGCCTGCACATCAGCCGTGACGGAGTGGGTGCAAGTTGCGCGTTGCCGCTTGGGCGGCCGACAAATCCGGAATCCCCGAGGAAACATCAATGGCTCGTCCACCTGCGCTCAAGCTCGCCGAGGTTCTAGCGGAAATCCGGATGAGTCAATCGGCCTTCTACCGCCTACGCGCTCGCGGCCAGGCACCCCGAATGATCAAGCTACCCAATGGTGAACCCCGATTCTGGGACATTCGCGAGCGGCCCGACCGCTGCAAGGGATTTGAGGTCCGTTGGACGGTCAACGGGCGTGAAAAGTTCGAGTCCTTCTTCACCAAGGGGCTGGCGGAGAGCCGTCGCGCCAAGCTCATGACCGCCGCTCGCGACGGCGAACCCTTCGATGCCCGGACGGGTCTTCCGGCCTCCGAACTTCGGGCACTGAAGCAGCGGATCACTTGGTACGTCCTGGCCCGGGAGTACATCGAGCAACGGTGGGACCGAACACCAGGGAACACGCGACGCACGCTGGCAGATGCCTTGGCGACCATCACGCCAGCCTTCGTTGAACCAGGAGCCAGCTACCAGGCGCCCCGCGTGCTGCGGCGAGCGCTCTACTCCTGGGCCTTCAACAAGAACGCCTGGAAGGTCGATGCGTCAGAAGAGTGGCAGGCGGCATTGGACTGGCTGCAGCGCCACTCGCTGCCTGTAGGTGAGTTGGATGATCCCGATGTGCTGAGGCGTGGCCTCGACGCGCTCTGTCGGAAGGTCGATGGAACGGCCGCTGCTGCGAAGACCGTGAAGCGAAAGAAGGCTGCGGTCAACGAGGTGTTTGGTGTAGCCGTTGAACGCGGATACTTCGCGCAGAACCCGCTGATCGGTCTTCGCTGGACGGCGCCGGAAGTCGCCGATGAAGTCGATCCCGACTGCGTGCCGAACCCTGCTCAGGTTGCCAGACTGCTAGCCGCAGTCAGAGCCCTACCCGGCCGTGGCCCTCATCTGTACGCCTTCTTCGGCTGCATGTACTACGCCGCCATGCGCCCAGCCGAGGTGATCCATCTACAGAAATCCCAGTGCCGTCTACCAGCGAGCGGCTGGGGCCTTCTGAACCTGAAGGGCGGCGTCGTGACTGCCGGTAAGGAATCGACGGATGACGGCGCCGTCCACGAGATCCACTCCCTGAAGCGGCGGGCAGTCAAGGCGACACGCCCGGTGCCGATTCCTCCAGTGCTCGTCCGCATGTTGCGCGAACACATAGGAAGCTTCGGTGTTGCACCCGACGGACGCCTGTTTCACAACGCAGAGGGGAACTACATCGACGCCTCGGCGTACGGCATCACCTGGGGGCGAGCGCGTGAGGCTGTTCTTACGCTTGACGAGCACACCCTTGACCTGGCGAAGCGTCCCTACGACCTGCGCCACGCCGGCATCTCGTTCTGGTTGGCCTCCGGCGTCGACCCCGCAGAGTGTGCGCGCCGGGCTGGACAGAGCATCCAGGTTCTCTTCCGCTACTACGCCAAGTTCCTGGCTGATGCGCGGAACCACGCCAACACCCTGATCGAAGACTCCATGCGGCGATGGGAGGAGGCGACGGACGATGACGATGCGGAGAGCGCCTTAGCGGGACCTTGGCCCGGAAATGCCCCGGAACTGCTGGTCAGAGCTGGGATACGGGTGGGAGATATCGGGAGTAAGGGCGTGTTTCGACTCGCTGCTTAGATGTGCGCTGAGAAGGGCGCCTGCCGGGCATCTGCCCTGGTCAGGCGCCCTTTTTCTGCGTCTAGAAGAAGCCCAGCTTCTTCGGCGAGTATGACACGAGCAGGTTCTTGGTCTGCTGGTAGTGCTCCAGCATCATCTTGTGCGTCTCGCGGCCGATGCCGGACTGCTTGTAGCCACCGAACGCGGCGTGCGCGGGGTACGCGTGGTAGCAGTTCGTCCACACTCGGCCGGCCTGGATCGAACGGCCCGCGCGGTAGGCGGTGTTGATGTCGCGCGTCCATACGCCGGCCCCGAGGCCGTACGGTGTGTCGTTGGCGATCTTGATGGCGTCGTTGAAGTCGTCGAACGACGTGACCGAGACGACCGGGCCGAAGATCTCCTCCTGGAAGACGCGCATCCGGTTGTCGCCCTCGAAGATCGTCGGCTGGACGTAGTAGCCTCCCTTCAACTCCCCGTCGTAATCGACGCGTTCACCGCCGGTGAGGATCCTGGCGCCCTCCTGTCGGCCGATGTCCAGGTAGGAGAGGATCTTCTCCAATTGCTCGGTGGAGGCCTGTGCGCCGATCATCGTGTCGGTGTCGAGCGGATGGCCCGGCTTGATCAGCTCTGTGCGGGCGACCGCCGCCTCCAGGAACTCCCCGTAGCGGCCGCGCTGGACGAGCCCCCGCGACGGACACGTGCACACCTCGCCCTGGTTGAGCGCGAACATGGTGAAGCCTTCGAGCGCCTTGTCCCGGAAGTCGTCGTCCGCGGCCCAGACGTCGTCGAAGAAGATGTTCGGGGACTTGCCACCGAGTTCCAGCGTGACCGGCTTGAGGTTCTCCGAGGCGTACTGCATGATCAGCCGCCCCGTCGAGGTCTCACCCGTGAACGCCACCTTCGCGACGCGCGGGCTGGACGCGAGCGGCTTGCCTGCCTCTTCGCCGAAGCCGTTGACGATGTTGACCACGCCGGGCGGCAGCAGATCCGCGACAAGGCTCATCCAGTAGTGGATGGACGCCGGGGTCTGCTCGGCGGGCTTGATGACGACCGCGTTCCCCGCTGCCAGTGCCGGTGCGAGCTTCCAGACCGCCATCAGGAGGGGGAAGTTCCACGGAATGATCTGTGCGACGACGCCAAGCGGCTCGTGGAAGTGGTACGCCACGGTGTCGTCGTCGACCTCGCCGAGCGATCCCTCCTGGGCGCGGATCGCCCCCGCGAAGTAGCGGAAGTGGTCGATGGCGAGCGGCATGTCGGCGGCCAGCGTCTCACGTACCGGCTTGCCGTTCTCCCAGCTCTCGGCGACCGCCAGCTTCTCCAGGTTCGCCTCCATCCGGTCGGCGATCTTGAGCAGGATGTCGCCGCGCGCGGTGGCTGAGGTGCGGCCCCAGCCGGGCGCCGCCGCGTGGGCCGCGTCCAGTGCGCGCTCCACGTCCTCGGCGGTGCCCCTCGCGACCTCCGTGAACGGCTGCCCGTTCACCGGACTCGGGTTCTCGAAGTACTGCCCGCGAGCCGGCGGCACGTACTCGCCGCCGATGAAGTGGTCATAACGCGCCTGGTAGGAGACGATCGCGCCCTCGGTGCCGGGCGCCGCGTAACGGGTCATGCTGGTCTGCCTCCCGGAGAAGCGCTGCCCGCCGTTGGGCAGCTCTCGCCGCGAGGCTAGGAGCGGGGACGTTGCAACAACGTTGCGGGCACGGATATCCGGCCCCGCCTCCCGGGCGTCGGATGTGTCCAGCCCGAAGGTGCGGCTTGCTCGGACTCCAGCTCGTCCAGGCGCGCCCGCACCGCCGCCGTCGGACGCACCGCGGCCAGCGCCCTCCATACGTCGAGGTCGTCCTCGCCCCACGAGGAATGCGCCCAATCCGTCAGCAGGTCGGGATCGCGACGCGCGATGAGCGCCGCACGCAGCCCGTCGGCGAGCCGGCGCCGCAGCCGCACCACCGCCGGGGCCTGGGAACCCGGCAACAGCGGACCGGCGTACGCCGCCGCGGCCGCCGTGACCGCGCCCGTGCCGAGCCGCCGCTCCACAACAGCGACGTCGGACTCGACCGGCGCCGTGAACCGGTAGGGGCGCGAGCCCAGTAGGCCCGGGCCGAGGAGGCGCCGCAGGCGGGTCAGTTCGGCCCGGATCGTCACCGGCGTCACCAACTCGTCCTCGTACAGCGCGCACAGCAATTCGTCGCCCGACAGTCCCTCCGGGTGCGCGGCCAGCAGCACCAGGATCTCGCTGTGCCTGCGGCTGAGCCTGGCCTTCCGCCCGTCCATGAGCAGTTCGGCCTCGTCGCGGCCCAACGCACTCAGCTCGACCGTGTCGGCCGTCGTCGTCACCGGTGCGAGCAATGCCAACTGGGACTCGGCGGCACGCGCCACCGCCTGGACGAAACCGAGGCTGTGGGGATGGGCGAGCCCGTCGCCGCCGGTGATGTCCACCGCGCCGAGCACCCGCCCGGTACGCGGATCGTGGACCGGCGCCGCCGCGCACGTCCAGGGCTGGACCCGGCGGATGAAGTGCTCGGCTGCGAACACCTGCACAGGCCGGTCGACGGCGACCGCTGTCCCCGGCGCGTTCGTGCCGACCGATGTCTCCGCCCACCTCGCGCCCGGCACGAAGTTCATCCGCCCGGCCTGCCGCCGGGTCGCCGGATCTCCCTCGACCCACAGCAGCCTGCCTTGTGCGTCGCACACCGCCAGGAGGTGTTCGCCGTCCGCCGCGAACGTCCCCATGAGCTCACGGAAGAGCGGCATCACCTGTGCCAGTGGATGCTCCGCCCGGTAGGAGCCGAGGTCGCCGTCCGAGATCTCCACCCTCGCGGCCCCGTCCGGCACGACACCGGCCCGTGCCGAACGCCGCCACGAATCGGCCACCACGGAGCGCACCGGCCGCGGCACCGTGCCCGCCGCGATGAATGCCTCGTGGGCGCGGCGCAGTGTCCGCACCCGCTCGGCGGGATCGGCCCCCGGTTCCAGTGCCACCCACGTGTCGGTCAACTGAACCTCCCGGAAGGAGATGCCGGCTGGGGACCATCGTCACTTCCGGTGCGGGTCCGGACAAGCTCTGTGACGGCGGTCTTCCGCTCAGACGAGGTTGACGAGCCTTATGTAGCGGGTCCAGTCCCAGTTGGGCCCGGGATCCGTGTGGTCGGTGCCCGGCACCTCGTAGTGGCCGATGATGTGCGCGCGGTCTTTGGGGATGCCGTACTTCGTGCAGATCGAGGCGGTCAGCTTGGCCGACTCCTCGTACAGGGCGTCGGTGAAATAAGCGGGCTCTTCCACCCAACCCTCGTGTTCGATGCCGATGCTGCGGGTGTTGTAGTCCCAGTTTCCTGCGTGCCAGCCGATGTCGTGCTCCCTGACGCACTGCGCGACATGTCCGTCGGCCGATCGTACGAGGTAGTGCGCGGACACAGCCTTCTTGGGGTTCTGGAAGATCGAAACGGTGTCGGAGTAGTTCTCCTGCGTGACGTGAATGACGATGCAGTCGAGCGAGTAGGCCGTCGGCCGGCTGGACGCCGTGTAGTTGGAGGTGCTCGCCGGTGCCCATTCGGCGAGCGGATAGTCGACGGCCGTGGTCTCTGCCGTGGCTAGTGGGCCGGGAAGTAACGCATAGGGGAGGGCGGCGAGGGCGGCGCCCTTGAGCAGCCGTCGCCGACTCGGGAACGATCTGGCGCGTTCCATGGAGCATCTGCCTTTCGACAGTGGTGGGTTGAGAGTGGGTTGACGGTTGATGTTCCGGACTTGGCGGAGTGGAACGTGCCGGACCGGGAGTCGGAGCGTCGCCCGCTCAGCGGCGGAGCGCCGCGGCTGCCACCGCCCAGTCGCGGGCCGGCTCGATCGACACGAAGTGCACCGCGACCGTATCGCCCGGCTCCGCGCCCTCCACGTGGAAGGGGCCCGTCTGCGGATTGAGGAACGGGAACTCGCACACCTCGGACACCAGGTCCTTCTCGGAGCGCACCCGCCCGGCGAAGCAGTCTTCCGTGTACAGATCGAGGATCGTGCCCGGAGCGATGCGCGCCACGGGCGGCACGCCGCCGAACGTCCAGGCATACTCGCCCTGCTCGGGGCGCACGGTCAGGATCCGGGGGTCACTCATGGTTGCACGGCTCCGCTCTGCCGAAGGTCGGGGTATGACATCTCGTCGAGGTGGACACGGGTGGTCGCGGCTATGCGCCCGGGGTGACGGCGCATCAGGACGATCAGTACCACGACCTCGGCCATCGTCCAGACTCCTCACCCCACCATGTGACCCCCCGATCCGCCCGGATCCCAGCCGTCGGCCGACGGCTGCGCCTTGCGTGAATTACGGTACGGCGCTTGCCGGTTGGGCAGGCAAGGCAGGGCGTGCTTCGGTGGACAAACCCAGGACTGTGGACAACCCGATCACCCGTGAGGGGGAGAGAGCACTCCGAATGCCGCGCAGGCGGTCCGCTACGACCGCCCCGCGACCGCCGACGGATCGTCGAGCACCGCCCGCACCACCGAGTGCGCCGCACCCAACAGCGGCCCCTCCGGGCCCAGTTTCGAGACGGACACGGTGCAGGCAGGACCAGCCGTACGCCGCGCCAACTCGCTCTCCAGCGACGGAAGCAGCCACGGCGCGAGGCCGGACAGTGCTCCACCCAGCACAACGGCCTGCGGGTCGAGCAGATTGACCGCCCCGGTCAGTGCGATGCCGAGCGCGGTTCCGGCGTCGCGCAGGGCACGTCGTACCTCCGCGTCACCTTCGGCGGCGCGCTCGGCCAGCAGCCCGACGCGGTCCTCGCCCGGTTCCAGACCGGCCCTGCGCAGGACGGCCTCCTCGCCCGCGTACTGCTCGAGGCATCCGCGTCCGCCGCACGGGCACTCCGGCCCCTCCGGACGTACCGGTACATGCCCCAACTCGCCCGCGAAACCTCGCGTTCCGCGCAGCAGCCGCCCGTCCACGAGCACTGCCGCACCGATGCCGATCTCCGCCGACACATGCAGGAAGTCGGGCGGCGTCGCGTCGCCGAGCCAGAGTTCCGCGAGGCCGCCGAAGTTGGCCTCGTTGTCCACGGTCAGCGGAAGCTCCCCGGGGAGCAGCGTGCCGAGGTCCGTGTCGTGCCAGTCGAGGTTGGGGGCGCGGACCACGGTCCGGGCATCGCGTGCCACCAGACCGGGCACGGCGATCGCGAGGCCCGCCGGCCAGAGCCCTTCACGCTCGGCCTCGGCGATGACCTGACGCACCAGCGTGGTCAGCTCCTCGATCACCGGCCCCGGCGGCCGACCGCGGTTCGTGCCGTGCCGCACCGCCCGCACCCGCACCGCACCGCGCAGATCGACCGCGCACACGGCGAGATGGTCGACGCCCACCTCCGCGCCGATGCCGGCCGGACCGCGCCCGCTGACGGCGAGTGCCGAACCCGGCCGTCCCACCCGGCCGGGCCGCTCGGGGCCCAGCTCTTCGAGGAGCCCCGAGCGGATCAGCTCGTCCACCAGCGTCGAGACCGCCGCTCGCGTCAGACCGATGCGTGAGGCGACGGCGGCACGCGACAGCGGTCCCTCCGCGTTCACGGTGTGCATGACGCGGGAGAGGTTGCGGCGGCGCATGCCCTGTTGGGTGTCGGGCAGCCGACGGCCGGAACCGGTCGGATGGGCCTCGTGCAGCGGTGCGGTCATGCCTCCGTCAGTCCTCGTCCGGCCGGTCCCCTCGGGGCGGTCCCGTCAGTGCCGGTCAGTTCCTCTTCGGCTCCCGCTCCAGCAGCGGGGCTGCGTCGGAGAGTACCCCGGTGATCCTCGCGAGCGTCTCCTCGTCCCGCTCCACGGCGTCGAGCACGGGCCCACGGGCCGTGTCCCAGCGACGCGCGACCGCGGCCGGGTCCTCGCCGGTCAGCAGGCCCGCGGCCTGCGCGGCGGCGCCCAGCGCGACCAGTTCTTTGGCCTCGGGCACCTGAACCGGACGCCCCGACAGTCGACGTACGGTCTGCTGCCAGGCCGTTCCCCGCGCGCCGCCGCCGATCAGCAGCAGCGGAGCGGAGCGGTCGGCGTCCGCGTCGAGCACCAGGTCGAGGGCGCCCAGCAGTGAGTGAACCGCGCCGTCGTACGCCGCCTGCAACAGCTGCCCGCCGGTCGTGTCGTGCCTCAGACCGTGCAGCAGCCCGGAGGCGTGCGGCAGGTCCGGGGTGCGCTCGCCGTCCAGGTAGGGGAGCAAGGTCACGCCCGTGCCGGGTTCGACGGCCTCCCGGTCCAGGCCCAGCAGTGCTGCGACGCGGTCGACGGCGAGCGTGCAGTTCAGCGTGCAGGCCAACGGAAGCCAGTCGCCGCGCGCGTCGGCGAAGCCCGCGACCGTGCCGGTCGGGTCGGCGGGGCGTCGCGTCGAGACGGCGTACACCGTGCCGGAGGTGCCGAGGCTCAGCACCGCGGTGCCGGGGCGCAACCCCAGGCCGAGGGCGGCGGCCGCGTTGTCGCCGGTGCCGGCGGCGACCAGCGTGCCCTTGGAGAAGGGCAGCTCATCGCGGGCGTGCACGGTGCCGGCCACCTCGCCGGGCCGGACGACACGGGGGAGCAGGGCCGGGTCGAGGCCGACGTGGGCGAGGATCTCCTCGTCGTAACGCTCGGTCCCGGATGCCCACCAGCCGGTACCGGAGGCATCGCCGCGGTCGGTCGTGCCCTCTCCCGTGAGGCGTTCGGTGAGGTAGTCGTGCGGCAGCCGAACGGCAGCGGTGGCGCGGACCGCGTCCGGCTCGTTCTCGGCCAGCCAAGCCCACTTTGTGACCGTGAAGGACGCGCCGGGCACAAGACCGGTCCGCTCGGCCCAGACCTTCGGGCCGCCCAGCTCCTTGCCCAGCCGGCGCGCCTGCGGCGCCGAGCGCACGTCGTTCCACAGCAGGGCCGGGCGTACGGGGTTGCCCTGGGCGTCGAGTGTGACGAGCCCGTGCTGCTGACCACCGATCGACACGGCCGCGGCCTCGTGGGCCGCGTCCCCGCACTGGTGCAGCGCCTCGCGGAGCGCGTCCCACCACTGTCGCGGGTCGCTCTCGCGGCTCGCCCCCGTGGAGACGGTGTGCGGCGCCTGCCCGCTCGCCACCACCCGTCCGGTCGATGCGTCGACGACCAGGGCCTTGGTGGACTGGGTGGATGTGTCCACCCCGACGACGAGCGGACCCTCGGCTGCTGACATCGGGCTCTCCCTCTTCCGCGGCTCCGCGGGATCTGTCCTGGTTGTGGGGCTCCCCGGACCGGCACGGCCCAGGTTTCGTACTTCGTCTCTTCCCAGAGACGCCTTCGCATACTAATTTGTAAAGCGCCATGACGAAATAGTCGGAGCTAGCAAGGAGCCGCGGCATGAACTACCAGCCCACCCCCGAGGACAGGTTCACCTTCGGCCTGTGGACCGTCGGCTGGCAGGGAAGGGACCCGTTCGGCGACGCCACCCGGCCCGCCCTGGACCCGGTCGAGTCGGTGCAGCGCCTGGCCGAGCTCGGCGCCTACGGCGTGACCTTCCACGACGACGACCTGATCCCCTTCGGATCCTCGGACAGCGAGCGTGAGTCGCACATCAAGCGATTCCGCCAGGCCCTCGACGCGACCGGCATGCGGGTGCCGATGGCCACCACCAACCTCTTCACGCACCCCGTCTTCAAGGACGGCGCGTTCACCGCGAACGACCGGGATGTGCGCCGCTACGCGCTGCGCAAGACGATCCGCAACATCGACCTCGCGGTCGAGCTGGGCGCGCAGACGTATGTGGCCTGGGGCGGCCGTGAAGGCGCCGAGTCCGGCGCCGCCAAGGACGTACGTGTCGCCCTCGACCGCATGAAGGAGGCCTTCGACCTCCTCGGCGAGTACGTGACCTCCCAGGGCTACGACCTGAAGTTCGCGATCGAGCCGAAGCCGAACGAGCCGCGCGGCGACATCCTGCTGCCCACCGTCGGCCACGCGCTCGCCTTCATCGAGCGGCTGGAGCGCCCCGAGCTGTACGGCGTCAACCCCGAGGTCGGTCACGAGCAGATGGCCGGGCTGAACTTCCCGCACGGCATCGCGCAGGCCCTGTGGGCGGGCAAGCTCTTCCACATCGACCTCAACGGCCAGTCCGGCATCAAGTACGACCAGGACCTGCGATTCGGGGCCGGCGATCTGCGCTCCGCGTTCTGGCTGGTCGACCTCCTGGAGACCGCCGGGTACGCGGGGCCGAAGCACTTCGACTTCAAGCCTCCGCGGACCGAGGACTTCGAGGGAGTGTGGGCCTCGGCGGCAGGATGCATGCGCAACTACCTGATCCTGCGTGAGCGGGCGACGGCCTTCCGCGCCGACCCGGAGGTGCAGGAGGCGCTGCGCGCGTCCCGGCTCGACGAGCTGGCGCAGCCCACCGCGGCGGACGGCCTGAAGGGGCTGCTCGCGGACCGTGCGGCCTTCGAGGAGTTCGACGCGGAGGCGGCCGCCGCGCGCGGGATGGCCTTCGAGCGTCTGGACCAGCTCGCCATGGACCACCTGCTCGGCGCGCGCGGCTGATCGTGGCCGCGAAGAGGCGTGCGGCTCGTTTCCTGCTGGGTTCGGGCCCACGTCTCTTGCCGTAGATCTCTGCGATCTCTATTTGGAATTATCCGGAATCGTGCGATCCGTAGCATGAGTCCGTATCAACTTCCGCACAGGGGTCGCCTCGTGACCGGTTCGAGGCGACTCTTGACGGTATGGCCACGCCGCCCTTACCGCCCTTGCCGCCCCGACCGCCGGGAAACACGCAGCCGCCAGAGGGCGGTGGCTTCGGCCCGCCGCCCGGAGGCTACGGCCCGCCGCCCGGAGGCTACGGGCCTCCTTCTGGAGGCTATGGCCCCCCTCCTGGTGGTGACGATCCCCCGTCGTGGGGCGGCGGTTGGCCGCCCGGGCAGGGTGGTGGCGGGCAGCCGCCCCCGTCGTCGGGCGGGCCTGGGGGTCATCGTGGAGGACGGCGCCGCAACCCCCTGTTCCTCGTGCTTGCGGTGATCGTGGCTCTCGGAGTCGTCGTCGTGGTGCTGATGACACGCGGCAGCAGCGACACGCCCGAAAAGAAGGCGCCCACCGAGAGTGGCGGTCAGGGCACACCTGGCACGCCGGCCCCATCGCTGAGCATCCCGTCCGAGCTGCCCACCGAACTGCCCTCATCCTTCCCCTCGGAGTTGCCCTCGGAGCTGCCGAGCGGCTTTCCCAGCGGCCTGCCGGGCGATTTGGAATCGCTCATTCCGACCCTGGCGAAAGACGAAGTGCCGTACTACATGCTGAAGACGGGCGAATGTTTCAACACCAGTGCCGGTCGGCTCGGGCAGGTGGCCAAGCGGTCGTGCGGCGCGCCGCACGAAGCCGAAGACGTGTATTCAGGTTTTCGGGGCGTGGGCCG